>CAMKGA010000007.1 GCA_946412015.1 uncultured Caryophanales bacterium | reverse complement strand
CGTTAGAACTCAGGCCATAACGTAGTTATTTAGTACAAAAAAAAAAAAAGACAAGTCTCATTTTAAAATTTATCTATTTTTTTTCTTATTTAACCTATATAATAATAAACCTATTAAATATGTACATATTATCATAAATGGCATTACTATAAAGGCATTATTCATTGAACTTTGCACAAAATAATACCAATCATATTTTGGTGACACTTTACCATTTTCAATATGAATTAATACATTTATTAAGTAAAATAAAGAATATATAATTGTTGGTATAATAGATAAAAATACATATTTTATTTTAATCTTATTTGTTCTTTCAAAAAATATAAAACTAATTATACTAAGTATAGGAATTAATAGATGAAGAAATAAATTGCTATTCTTTAAAAGAATTACTACTCCCCCATCAACAATATTACCTAAATATAAAAATACAGTTAAAAAAGTTAATGTTACACCTACTGTAGATGTAAGTTTTAATGTATATTTAAAAGATGATATTTCTTTTATTTTTCCTTTTAACAATTTTATTTCATCAATTAAAAATATAAGTGAAACTAAACCCATTAACAAGTTAGAATCTACTGTATAAAATTTAAACATTTCAATTTTTGATATTTCTAATATATCTTTACCAGGCATAAATTTAAAGCCTGTAAACATCATAATTGCTGAAGATACTGTAAATAATACAATTATAATATTAATTATTAAAGATATTTTAATTCTTCTCATAATACCACCTATAATTACATATATCATAATATTAAAATAATTACAATATTGATATTTACTAAAATGAATATATTTGCTATAATAGCACCTATCGTTTATTAAAGGGGAAATATTTATGAAATATGAAAAAGAAGTTATAAAAAAGATATTTGAAGTATCTAATGATATAGAACAAATTAAGTATCATCTATTTGTTTATTTAAAGAATTATAATTTATCTAACGATGATATAAGTGATATTATTAAAATTATTCCAAAGGAAAATAAATATTTTGAGGTTAGAAAAGCTATTATATCTTCAATATTTTATAGAAGTAATTTTAAAACTTTTTTGAAGCAAAAAGAAAAGTTAAAAGATTCTTATAAAAGTTATAATAATATAATAGATAGTTTTAATAAGTTAGCAGATGAACTTAATATTAAAAACACATTAGAATTATCACTATTATTTTCATATACTTTATATAATGGTTACTTTTCTTTTAATAAAAA
Organism: uncultured Caryophanales bacterium; assembly: GCA_946412015.1. Lineage (GTDB taxonomy): Bacteria > Bacillota_I > Bacilli_A > RF39 > UBA660 > RUG12438. The sequence continues at coordinate 57,721 of CAMKGA010000007.1, read as the reverse complement.
GCATTTTTATAAAATAGAAGATAGATTATCTATTTCTAATTTTTATGCTGCTGATATTTTTAATGGTGGTGGTGTTTGTCTTAATTATTCAGATATGTTAACTGATATATTAAATAAAAGAGGATATGATGCAGCTATTATAACTAATAAAATTAGCACAGTTAAAAGAAGTTATACTCCTAATTTAAAGATGAATATTATAAAGCCAAAGTTAAGCACCAAAATAGAAGGTTTAATATTTAGACCTATATCAAATATTATAGGTAATCATGCTTGTACATTAATTATTGATAAAAATAATCCATATATTTATGATGCCACTAATTTAACTATGTTTGATTGTGTAAGTCAAAAAAAAGCTACACATACATTAGGATCAGGTAGTATTAAACTAACTCCTTATTTTGGTATGATAGTAGCAACTAATGAACAAAATATAAATGCGTTTGAAAGATTATGTTTATATAAAGAATTTAATAATCCATATTCAAGAAAAGACTTTATTATCACTGCAGAGTATAATTATGAAAAATATGATAATAATACTAGTATTTTTAATAGTTTTAATGATTCTATCATGCCTAGTATAAATAATATATTAAAGAAGGTAAAAAAATAAAATGAAAAAAATAAATTTAACATACTATCAGTTGGATAAATTAAAAAGATTTTTTCCAAAGACGATGATTTTAAATACTGAAGCTAAACTTTACTATTATGATAATAATAGAATACTAAAATTATTTTATCATATGGATGAAAACAAATTGTACACTTTAAATATGCTTAATAAATACAAAAATGATATTAATATTGATGAATTATTTTTGGATTTTGATTTAGGAATTATATCTAATAAAATTGTAGCTACAATATCTGATTATATAGAAGGAAATAGTTTATCGAAAGTTCTATATAATCCACAAATACTTTTAAAAGATAAAATTAATATATTAATTAAAATTGGTAAAATATTAGAAAAAATTAAAAAAGCGAGAAATAGTATTATTAGTGATTTTTTTATTGGTGATTTATATGAAGATAATATTATTTTAACAAACGATGGCAATATAAAAATTATGGATATGGATAGTTGTAAAATTAATAATAATAAAGCCTACCCATCTAAATATTTAACAAGATTAGCAAGAAGAAAAAAATTTAATAAAAAATATACTCTTGATAAAAAAAATCCATATATAATTATTCCAAATGAGAACACTGATAATTATTGCTATAACATGATTATATTAAATACATTATATCAAGGTGATATATCAAAATTAAAAATATGTGACTTTTATAAGTATATTCACTATCTTGATTCAATAGGTATTTCAAAAGAATTAATTAAAAATTTTTTTAGTATGTATAGTGAAGAGGATACTAAAAATTTATATTATTTATTAGATGATTTAAATGATAAACATAAAGCACATAGAAATATTTATAAACTAAAAAAGGATTAATGAATCCTTTTTTAGTTTTTTGCTTTACCTTCCATTATTTGTTTATTTATATCTATTGCCATTTTTACAATCTCGCCCATTGAACGTTTATAACGATATTTATCTCTACATAATTTAAATATACCTGTTTTTGCACTTTTTACTTTTAAAGGTTTCCATCCTAAAGCTTGTGGATCAAATCCATTCGAAGTAAGTTCGCTTCTTGAAATTACCAATCCATTTATAAAACCCATATCATCATATGTAACAATTTTTTTTGCTTTTTCTCTTTTTTTCTTTTCTTCCTCTATCATTTTTAATTGTGTTTCAGTTAAATTATCACTATAAAATATTTTAGTTATTTTATGTGGCTCTGAATAAAAATCATTATGAGGTCCATAATCAAAACCCGGTTTATCTATATCTTTAGGAAATGGTACTCCTAAAAAATTTGATAAAATAATATCTTTTCTTGTTCCTGCAACAACTTTTCTTCCAGTTTCAGAATCATCTATAACTATGATTCCAAATTCATTATCAATCATAGATATCATATTATATGCTTCTTTATTTTTCTCAGTTTCCATAATTGCATCTTGTCTTTTTAATAAATCGCGTACTAACTCTTCATTTTTTAAATAAAAATCTAGCAATAAGTATATTCTTTTATCATTAATTACTTTTTTTGCCAAATCTATTAATTCAAGTGCTTGATTATATGTAATTTCTCTAGAAAAAATATTTTCAGCTTTTACAAATACATCATTTTTAGAATATGTCATATTAGTTTTTTCTTCTTCTATTTTTTTATTAACATCAACATCATATGCTAAAATTTTCTTTAATAAAATAACTGTATATAGTAACTGTTCTTTATGAAAAAGGTTAAGTTTTGATAATGCATCTTCTTTAGGTAAATTACCTGCCTCAATCACGTTTTTTATTTCTTCTATATCCGAATTTATTATATAATCATATTTACCAGACAATACTTCTTCTAAAAATTTCTTCTTTTTTAATAATGTATTTAAATCATTGGAAATAGCCATCATTCTATAACTTTCATTTTTCATATCTTCACCACTTTAATAATATCATCTTTTATTTTTTTTTACAATTATTTATATATTCCAATATAATATTTTTTCTTACCTCTTTTAATTACTATTATTTCATTATCTATAGCAATAGATTTGCTAATCTTATATTCTAAGTCAGTTATTTTATTTCCATTTATACTAATAGAATTTCCACTTACAAGTTCTCTTGCTTCTCTTTTAGAATTGCATATTTTATTATCAACAAGTAAATCAATTAAATTATATTCACTATCTAAATTAAATGTTGGAACTTCTTTTAATCCTATTTTTATATCTTTTGCAGATAAGTTTGATATATTACCACTAAATAATGATTCACTTATATTAACAGCTTTTTCATATTCTTCCCTACCATGTAAAAATGTAATAACTTCTTCTGCTAGTCTTTTTTGAGCTAATCTAAGTTCTGGTTTTTCACTGTGTTCTTTTTCTATTTTATCTATCTCTTCTTTTGTTAAAAATGTTAATTTTTTTAAATAGTCAATAACGCAAATATCATCTGCATTAATTAAATATTGGTATAATTCATATGATGATGTTTTATTTTTATCAAGCCAAAGGGCATTCCCTTCTGTTTTTCCGAATTTAACTCCCCTATTATCAAGTACTAAAGGCATAGTCATACCATAAAGTTCAACTCCTAATTTTTTACGAGCTAATTCTATTCCTGTTGTAATATTTCCCCATTGATCTGATCCTGCTACTTCTAAAGTAACTCCTTTATTTTCATATAAGTTAACAAAATCTAAACCTTGTAATATGGTATATGCAAATTCACAAAAAGTAATACCTGATTCAAGCCTCCTACTTATTATATCTTTATCAAGCATATAATTAACATTTATATATTTACCATAATCTCTTAAAAAATCAATTGTATTAATCTCTTTTATCCAATCATAATTATTAACAACTTCAAAACCAAATATTTTTTTTGCTTGTTTAGTTAACCCTTCAACATTTTTTTCTACTTCTTCTTTTGTTATCATTTGTCTTTCATTTGATGGTTTAGGGTCCCCAATAAGTCCTGTTGCACCACCAATAAGTAAAATAGGTTTATGTCCATATTTTGCAAGTCTGGTTGCAATTAAAAATGATGAAAAATGTCCTATATGCATTGAGTCTGCAGTAGGATCAGTACCTATATAAAATGTTAACTTTTCTTCATTTAATTTTTTTTCTAATTCTTCACTACTTATATCTTTAATAAGTCCTCTATATTTTAAATCTTCAAAACAGTTCATTATTTACACTCCTTACTATCATTCATTATCTCTACCCCATGACTAGTTCCTATTCTGGTAGCTCCAGCATCTATCATAGCAATTAAATCTTCCTTGGTTTTTACTCCACCACTAGCTTTTATTTCAACTAAATCATTTTTATGTTTGTTTATTATATCAACATGCTCTATATTAACCCCACCTGTAAAGCCTGTACAAGTTTTTATATAGTTTACATAACACTCATTACAAATATTTGTCATTTTTACTATTTCTCTATCTGTAAGCAAATTAGTTTCAATAATTACTTTTAACACTTTTCCATCTATAGCATCTCTAATTTCTTCTATTTCATCTTTTATATATTCATAATCTTTATTTTTTATGGCTGCAACATTAACAACCATATCAATCATATCTGCTCCCTTTTCTACGGCATCAATAGCTTCATAAACTTTTGCTTCTCTTGTACTCATTCCACTTGGAAAACCTACTACTGTACATACTTCAATATTAGTATCCTTTAATAATGCTTTTGCTAAAGCAACATAATATGGATATACACAAACTGCTGCAAAATCATATTTAATAGCCTCATTACATAGTGATTCTATATCTTTAAGTGTTGCAGTATTTTTTAAATTTGTATGTTCTATATATTTATTTATTTGCATTATAACATCTCCTTTAATCTTATTATATTATTTATTTTATTTTTAACTTTATATTTATTATCATAGTCACATAATATATAGTTAATACCAACATCTTTTGCACCTTTTATATCAATATCAATATTATCACCAATCATAATAACATCTTTTTTATTAGTATCACCAATAATATGTAAATACCCATCTATACTTGGTTTAGATAAGTATTTATCATTACCTACTACTTCTTTAAAATATTTAAGTATATTAGCATTCTCTAATCTTTTCTCTTGACAATCTGTAAACCAATTAGTAAGAACATACAATTTATATTTTTTATATAAATAACTAAGTACATCATCCAAATTATCTGGTATTTTATATATCCAATTATTGCTTATAATATCATTTAGATTATTTATTAAATCTATATTATAATTAGTATTCATTTTATAATTTATAAAACTTACTAATTCTTCTTTATCATATATTTTCTTTAATTTTTCATATTCACCAATAATCTTATATAAATTCTTACCATCTTTATATGTTCCCCTCAAAACTTTGGCATAATCTAAAAAATATGAATCATCAAATTTTATAAGTGTATTATCAAGATCAAAAATAATTTTTTTCATATTTCCTCCAAAAAAAAAGCATTAGATTTAGGGACGACATAGCCGTGGTACCACCCTATTTCATAATACTATTATGCACTTTTTTAGATTATAACGTATCAATACGATTAGTATGTATTTCATAATTTTATCTTGTTTAGTTTTCACCTGCCACCAAATCTCTAATTACCAATAAAACTATTACTAAAATTCACTAATTACAAAATAATTATATAAATTTTATTATGCTTTGTCAATAATAAAAATATATGTTATACTATTTTTATGATAGAGGTGTTGTATGTTTGATAATCCATTATTATTATCACTATGTGTTATTCCAAGTATGCTAATACTTTGGTATATATATATTAAAGATAAATCAGAAAAAGAACCATTTTATCTAATTATAATATTATTTATTGGTGGAATCATTGCTTGCTTAATTTCAATATTAATATCAATGATATCAAAACAATATATACCTTATTTAAATATGAGCTATTATAATATGAATATATTTGAAATATTTGTTAAAGTATTTGTAATTATAACTTTATCAGAAGAACTTACTAAATGGATAATTAATTATATAACTATATGGAGAAATAAGAATTTTAAACATATATACGATCCTATAATATACTCTGCTTGTACTGCTTTAGGATTTGCCACATTTGAAAATATTATTTATGTTACAAACTATTATAATCACGGAATTATGGTAGCTATCATGAGAGGATTAATATCGATACCAAGCCATGCAGTATTTGGTATATACTCTGGATTTTATCTAGGTATTAGTAAAAATGCATATATGTGTGGCAAAAAAAACAAAGCTATTAAATATAAAATATTAAGTATATTAGCCCCTATATCACTACATTTCATATTTGATTTACTACTTATAAAAACTAATATAATAAAATACAGTTTATTTATAATTTATTTAACTGTTTTATATATAACTGCATTAAAAAAAATAAAAAGATTATCTAGTGTATCTAAACCACTAAAAAATTAATCTTTTTTATTTTTTAAATAATTACTAATTAATTCTTCTATCCCTTTTACTGTTCTTAATTTTTCTCTATCTATTCTTGTTGGATACAAAACAATACCATTATCTTCTAAACTTGAAAATAGTTCTATTAACATAAATGAATCTAGGATACCGCTTTCTATTAAATCAGTAGCATCATCATATACACTCTCATCTTCACATAAATCATACAGCAATTTTTTTACATCAATCATATTTTAAACTCTTTCTATCTATTTTTAAATTATCATTATATGGTAAATTATCACAAATGATTATTACTTTAGGAATCATGTATTTAGGTATTAACTTTTCTAAATCTTTTTTTATAATATTTATATTAACATCTTTGCTAACTGTTACATATGCTTTTAAATTTTTTATAATTTTATTATCATATATAGGAATAACCACACAATCTTTAATATACTCTATTTTTTTTATATTTAATTCAATATCATCTAATTCAATCCTATATCCTTTATATTTTATTTGATTGTCTAATCTACCTTTAAAGTATAATTTGTTATTTTTAATATATCCAATATCATTAGTTCTAAAACAGTCTATACCATTTTCCTTATAATAGCCTCCATTTATATTGTTTAAATATCCACTAAATACACTTTTTCCCTTCAATACTATTTCGTTATTAACAATTGAAATATCAGTAGCAGCATTTTTAATATCACCAATAGGAAGTGTATCATAATTAAGCATATCCTTTGTAATATTAATTGCACATACAGCGCTTGTTGCTTCAGTTGGGCCATATGCATTAATTATATTTATATCATTAAATCTAAAAAAAAGATCTTGAACTATCTTTTTATCTAGCGTCTCTCCACAAAAATAAATACATTTTAATCTTTTAAAATAATTATTATTAAATTCTTTATTGATTAAACATAATTTCATAAATGTTGGAGTTACCACCATTAAATCTACTTTTTTTATCGCATCAAACATTTCATTATAATTATTAATAAAATCATTATTGATAGAAATTAAAGTATGTCCATTAAATAATGAGTAATACATATCTGCAACACTTAAATCAAAACTAAAGTTAGCTTGGTTTAAAACATTTATATTCTTATAATTACACAACGGTTTTAATGAGCTAATCCAAGTTACAAAATTAAATAAATTAGAATATTTAATTGGAACTCCTTTAGGTATTCCTGTACTTCCTGATGTGAATATTATATAAGCTATATCATTATTAATCTCAATTATTTTATCAAATTTATAACTACATAAATCTTCTAATTTACAAATTTTAATATTAGATATATTAATATCATTATCTGCAATTATTAAACTAGATTTAGATATTTTAATTATATCTTTTAATCTTTCTTTAGGTGTATTTAAAGATATAGGAATATATGCTCTTTTAGCTATTAAACAAGATACCATCGCAATATAATAATCAATACTTTTCTCTCCATATATAATTACTGGACTACTATCTTGTCTTTTTAGATAATCTGCATAAGTACTAGCTTTATTATATAATTCTTCATATGTTATAGAATTATCTTCTATTATATAAGCAATTTTTTTTGAATTATTTTTTGCAACTTCTTTTATTTTTTTTACTATCATTTAATCACACCTTATTTCATTCTTAGGTATTAGAGAATAATCGTACATAACTAAAGAATGATTATCAAGTATTAATTCTTTTTTTATTTCCTTATTACTTTTTTTATCGATAGTAATTTTATATATTTGAGATATCCTATAATACTTTCCGTTCTCTTTTTTAAAATGGTGATTTTCTTCTTTCAATTTATATCTATATGGAAGATCTTTTTCACATCTTAATTCACCGCATAATTGACCATCACTTACCCATACTAGTATTTGAATATCTTGGTCTAAATTATTCTTAAATCTATAATCAATATGATTATAGCACACTGATGTTCCAGTACCGAAAGGAACTCTTCTCCTTTCATCTGGAAATAATGCATCAGAGTGATGATGTAGTTCAACAACTTCAAGCGGACTATTTAAAACTAAATAATGAATCATGTTTCCCATTTGACACAATCCCCCACCTACTCCAGATATCAAACCATTTCTTCCAATTACAAGTCCATCTTTATAACCTTTTTTATAAGTCGGCTTTCCTATAGTTTTCCAATATGAAAAAATCTCCCCAGGATGAATAATTAACCCATTCACTTTTTTGCAAGCTATTTCTATATTAGTAACCTTATTTTCTTGTAGCTTCATATCAACTCCGTATAATTTTCTAAGTAGTATTGATGAATGACTTTTTATTATATTAGGAAGAGTATCGTTCGAATAATCTCTTGCAAATGCCTTATAATTTAATATATTTTTTATATGTCTAAGCACTATTTCTTTTTGTAAAGATATCTTATAACAAGTTGGATTTATATCACAAAATAACTTTCTTGACATACATACACTCCTTAATACTAAAAATATTATACCATACTATTGATAATAATTCATTTATTAAATATAATAAATATATGAAATATTTAATTAGAGATGTAAATAGCTATAAATCCCAAGAATTTGACTTTTTTTTTAAAAATATAAGATATGAAAAAAGAGATAGAATAAAAAACTATTCTAACAACAGAAGAAAAAGACAAGCTATAGTTGGTGAAATGATATTAAAAGAATTATTAGAAAAGTATTATGATATAAAATATAATGATTGTATTATAAAAGAGTCTAAAAATGGTAAACCATATATAACAAATTATAATATATATTTTAATATCAGTCATAAAGATAATTTAGTAGTATGCATAATAAGCAATAATGAAATAGGCGTTGATATTGAAAAGGTAAGAAAAATTAATTTAGATACAATTAATGTATTTGCAACTAGCAATGAAAAAAATTATATTTTAGAAAAAAAAGAAGATGTATTTAAACGATTATTTGAAATTTATACTTTAAAAGAAGCATATCTAAAGATGAATAATGATAGCATTATAAATATAAATAGTTTTGATATATTAAATGTAAATAAAAAAAATATATTTACAAAAACAATATATTATAATGATTATATAATTTCTATAATAAAAAAAACTGATAATTAGTTTTTCTTCTTATCAGTTTTTTTATCATTATTTATTTTAGAGTGAGCTCCTGTTTTTTTATTATTATTTTTAGCAACAATAATTACTACAACTGCACCAATAATAACTAAAACTCCTACACCAATTAGTAATAAATATAATTTATTACTCTTTTGAAAAGATACTATATTAGAATTATCAGTTGCTACTAATTTACTATCTAATTTATTATTTACAAGTACATAATTTGAATTATGTGTAATTGTAAATTGATAATATCCATCCAACGATTTTTTTACATTAGATGCAATTAAATTAAAGTTATTATCTATATCATCATAATAATATACATAAATTCTATTTTTCAACTCTTTATTTAATTCATCATTTAATTTTACTCTAACTAACGCTTTACCAGGAAGAGTTCCATTATCTTTAAAGTTAACAACTAATCCACTATTAATTAACTTACTAATATCTTCGCTATTTTCTACTTTATCAACTGCTATACTTACATCTATAGTTTTAGCATCAGTAATGTCTTTACCATTAAATATAATTTGATTATCATTATAATTAATAGTTAACTTTTTATTTTTTCCTTTAATTACATTAAATAATTCTGAATTAATAACTGGATTTGATGATGCATTTATAATAATATCTTTATTGTCATTTGTATTATATAACTCATAAATTACATCTTTATTTACATCCTCATTATTATAAACATATGATTTACTATTTCCATCTGTAATTTTTATTGTTGAATTAAATTCAAATGGTATCAATCCAGGTTCATTAATTCCTGTATATGTCTCTGTCATAATGTCATATTTTAAAGATACTCCTGTTAATTTATATGTTCCAGTTTTTGTGTTTGTAGGAACTTCAAAGTATGGTTTATTAGCCAAAGATTTTAAGTATACAATCATACTATCAGTATCGGATTTGAATGTTAACTTAACACTTGCAGTATCTTTTTTAGTTTTTATATTTACATATACTTTATCTCCAACTTTAGCAGTCGAACTATTAATAGTTATACTTTCTAATTTTTTTTCTGCAAGCACCATTCCAGAATTATCAGATTTAATTTCACTATTATTAACTACAGGAACATTTATCTCAAGCTCTATACCAAAATCTGCATAAATACTATTATCGTCTAAAGACTCTCCATACTGTCTTGTAAATGTAGTATTATCACTATTAATTCCTGTTAATAGAATATCAGTTAACTTATATTTACCAGCAGTTACATTCTTTGGTATTACAATATAAGGATTATTATTAATTGATTCTACTGTCGTTGTAAATACCTCATTACTTGATTTATTTTTAAAAACTATCGTCGCCCCTGAATTACAAGCTCCACCAGTACCTAGAGTAATATTAATTGCATCTCCTGCTGTTGCTGTTTTTACAGAAAGATCAAGTTGATATAAGTACATAATATTATCTTTAATACTTGCATTTGAATCTGATGCATTTGGTGTTGTTGCGTTTGGTGTTGTTGCGTTTGGAGTTGTTGCATTTGGAGTTGTTGCATTTGGTGTTGTCGCGTTTGCAGTAGTAGCATTAGGAGTTGTTGCCTCTCCTGCGGCATTATATAAAGCACCTTCTATAAAGCTATTATTACCATTCAAGCTATATCCAACAAGAATACCTAAAGCTATCACAGAAATTACGCTCAATACAATTCTTACATTATTTTTTTCAAATTTCATAAAACACACTCCTATTCTTAATTTAAAGTATACACCAAATATTAAATTATTTCAATATGTTATTTTTAATGCTACATTAATTATTTTTTATACTACTATAATGCAATCCCATTAAAAGCCAATATACCGGACTTACAATAACCACTGATAGATTAAAGAAATCTTGAATAATGTAACAAACAAGAGCAATAAATAATATTTTAGAATATTTGTTCATATATTTAATACCTAATTTAATTTGTGAAAATAAGAACGCTATATAACTTATAAATCCAACTATTCCTAAATTAATTAGTATTGTAAAGTATACATTAGCAGCTGTATCATTTATAGTAAGCGGTCCAATAGATGCTATATCAGCTGTATATTTTGCCATAAATCTAATTGCAAAACTATCAGGGCCTGACCCTAAAATTGGAAATTGTGGCACTAATTTAAATGTTCGTTTCCATAAAAATATTCTATACGTACCAAAATCATCATCAAAATTCCCGTGTAATAACTCATGAATTTCATACATTATTCCACTTTTGAAGTTTACAAAATATAGACCTACAATTCCCAAAAAAATACATATTCCAATTGAATAATAGAAATATTTAATTATTTTTTTACTCTCAATATTATAATCAGTTTTATAAAGTATATAAGCTAAATAAATTAAAATACTGCACACTATTATAAATAATAAAGTTATATAATTAAACTGAAAATAAATTCCAAGGCCACCTAAATCATAATGATATTCTGGATTTAGCATAATGTTACTACAATATGCCATAAGTATAGTGGCAATTACAATTATAAATTTAGATAATCTTTTATTATTCCTAACTATATACGGAAACAATAATACTGCTAGTGATAAAAACGCAACCTTACCACTTGTAACATCTATAATTCCAAGTATAAAGAATCCAAAAAATATAGATATAAGGTATATTATATTATTTTTTTTACTATCGTTTAAAAATATAAATGCTGCAAGCGATACTGATAATAATATACAATACATTGCTGATATAAAATCTATATTACCAATAGTCGTCATAAAACTTACATTATGTGTTCCAATTCCTTCTTGATACATATTAAAAGGATTAAATCCAACATATTGTAATACTGCAATAGTATTAAGTATTATTGAAGATATTGAAAAATATAATATATGCCTTTTTTTAAATTTAGCAAATATAGATACACATAAAAAAGCTATGATATATAAAGACATTACTATTAGTCCTTCACCTCTACCAACACCTACAAACAAATTATAACTTTTTAGAAAAGGTGAAGTTAAACATGACAATATATTAATACCTAAAAATGCTATTGCAGTCCACTGAACTATTGATAATTTTATATATCTTAAATAATTAGCTTTTTTTATTATTAAATAATATAAGATTATTAATACATTTAAACTAATATAAGAAGAAGATATAATTACAAAATAATTCCATTTACATTCTAAAATATGAAAAAAGCCTGTTTTATCTACCATTATTGGAAATAGTATTATAATAATAAATATATATAACTCTGATATTAACTCTAAAATTTTCTTTTCTTTTTTTAATACTTCATTCATAGAGCACCTACTTTAGTTCATTATATCATTAACTAAAAATAAAAGAAACACCATCGTGTTTCTAAAATCTATTTTTCAAAAGTAAGGAGTGTACTTTTGGTTTTACCTTAATCGAATTAATACTTCTTTATTTTTTTATAACTATTATCACCTCCGTTTGTATTTTAAGTATATAACACTTATGTTAAATAAATTTGTCGAATTTTTGAAAAAAAAGTGAAAAAATTATTTTTCCACTTTAAAAACTCTTACAAATTGTTTTACTTTTGGTCTTGAATTAAGGTATGGATATCTATTTAATTGTTCTTCTTCAATTGTCATTAATGCTTTTAATCTAAGTAATTCATTATAAATATCCTTATACTTATTAATTATTTTTTTACTCATATACTATCCCCCTAAAGAGTTTATCTCCTCCTTGAGTACATTATAGTATATGGTATATTATTTTATTTAAACAATAATGGCATTTGAAATTTTCAATTTCTGTCATCAGAGATTTTAACAGGCTAAAAAAACTTTGAATTATATATATACAATATTCTTATCAACGTGTTTTGTATCAAAAAAACAAACTTATAATCAAGTTTGCTAAATTTTTATAACATTATTTTTCTTCTTCTTTTTTAATAACTTCTTTTCCTTTATAAGTACCGCAAGATGCGCATACTCTATGTGGTCTTACAGCTTCACCACACTTTGGACAAGTTGTTGTTGCATTCTCACTAATTTTATAATGAGTTCTTCTTTTTCTACCTCTAGTATTACTTACTTTTCTAAATGGTACTGCCATTTATCTCACCTCACGATCCTTAATCAAATCTTCTAGCTCTGCAAGTGGAGAACTAGTTATATCCTCATCTGTTATAAGCTTCCATCCATCACCTGATAATTTAATATCTTTGGCTTCATCGCTTACAACACGCATAGGAATTTCCATTAATATATTTTCCCATATTATTGGAAAAATATCAAGTGTATTTGTGAAAAAATTATCTTTTTTATCCAATTTTTCAGCCAAAGAGCCCGTTATTTCTATATTATATGGATACTCGGTTGGTTTTAGAGTAATCGCGCAAGGAATAACCATTACACCACTAACATTTATATTAAGCATAATATCTCCCATGCTATTTTTAGTTATATCCCCTTTTATATCTGCACTACACTCTAAAAGATCAGTTCCATCAAGTTCCTCTTTATTAAAATTATAATTAAAATCTACATCTACATAATCATCTATATTATTATTTAACCTAGTTAAATCAACATTCATCAAATCACCAAGGTTATTATATATTATTTTTTATATAATTGCAATTAAAATACTTTTAATATATAATATCTTCGAGGTGTTTTTATGGTTATTGGTGTTATTGTTGAATATAATCCTTTTCATAATGGTCATATATATCATATAAATAAGATAAAAGAAAAATATCCTAATTCTATTATTGTTGCGGTTATGTCAGGTAACGTTACCGAACGTGGAGATCTTAGTATTATAGATAAATGGGATAAAACTAAAATTGCACTTAAATATGGTATTGATTTAGTTATTGAACTACCCTTTAAATTTGCTAGTCAATCTGCAGATTTGTTTGCCAAAGGAGCAATAGAAATATTAAATGAAATGAAAGTAGACAAAATTATTTTTGGAAGTGAATGTAATGATATAAATAAATTAACTAAAATAGCAAAAATACAATTAAGTAAAGAATATAATAACCTAATAAAAGATTATTTAGATAAATACAATTATCCTACAGCCCTTTCTTTAGCACTAAAAAAATTAGCAAACACAGATATTAAAAGTCCAAATGATATACTTGGTATGTGCTATATAAAAGAAATCATTAAAAATAATTACAATATTCAAGTTGAATCTATAAAGAGAACAAATGATTACAATAGCAAAGAACTTAACGAAATTGCAAGTGCAACAAGTATTAGAAATGCAATTAAAAATAACATTGATATATCTAAATATGTGCCAGCTGAAACAATAAAATATATAAACAATAATCTTGATTTAGATAATTACTTTGATTTAATAAAATATAAAATTTTGTCAACAAATGATTTAACGTATATCCACGGAATTGATGAAAAGATTGCGCCAAGATTAAAAAATGGAATATTAAATTCAAACAATTTAGAAGAATTGATAAATAATATAAAGGTTAAGAAATACTCATACAACAGAATTAAAAGATTACTAATTTATATATTATTTGATTACACAAAAAAAGAACATAATCAAGTTAATTATATTAGAATACTTGGTTTTAATAAAAAAGGGCAACTTTATTTATCAAAAATAAAAAAGGATATAAAACTAAATATAATTACAAATTATTCTAATAGTAATCACTTAATTGATTTTGATATAAAAATAAAAAATATTATATCCTTAGTAACAAAAGAAAAACTTAATAAAGAAAAAAATGAAATTATAATAAAAAAATAAACTGTAGCTAAAAACAGTTTATTTTATTGCGTTTTTATAAACATTTATTACTGGTCTAACTCTTGCAAGTGTATTTTGCGCATCTGTCTCATAAATATAATTATTATTATTATATTCTACTTTAATAAATGTTTTATTTAATGTATTGTTACTAGAATTCATAATCCAGTAATCTCCAATTGTATCGGTTAACCAATATGGTGTATTTGATGTACTTTCATAATACAATGAAGATGTTCTATCAACATAACCAAAATTAGATAATTCTTCAATAGTCATCAATCTAATTTTATACCCATTAACATCTTTTAGTTCATTATCAATATTGTTTTTATAATTATCTAAAGCCAATTTTATATTTGATTCACTAAATAAATTACAAGTATTATTATTTGTACAACCTTCTTTACCATAATACATTAACCCTATAGTATCATCTTTAGAATAATTACTTAATTCATTTACACTTAAACTATCTTTTTTTAATAAAGTTAGATAATCATCTCCAATACTTAATATATACCAGTATGATCCATTATATAAAACTGCACTTCCCACATTGTAATTATCTGTTGCTACTGGAATTGCAACCTCTGCTTTATAACATTTATTTCCCTCTATATCATAATCATTTGGGCAAAAGTATTCCGAAATATTATTCATCCCTGATAAATATAAATTCAATTCAGTTAAATCATTATTATCAATTTTATTATCCCCCGTTATATCTGCAGCAATATAATTATCATTTATTAATATTGATATATTATTTACATGATTTCTAATATATGCAGCATCATCAGAGTCTATTTTTCCATCTAAATTAACATCACCTTTTTTAAATGCATCAATTGTTATCCTACAAGTTGTACCATTAAGCTTATAATTGTTCGGACATATATAACCATCAACAACAGAATTTCCCATCAAACCTAACATGTTAGGGCTTAATGATATCGTAAGTACTAGCGCTAGTAAAAAACATGCCGCAACAACTGGATAAACTATTTTTTTTACCTTTACTTTTTGTTTCTTTATAACTACTTGCTTCGCCATGTCATATTCTCCTATCTAATAACAAATATATCATTATTTTTTATTTTTTGCAATATTATTAATTAATATTTACAATACTTTACTAATTTTATATAATATTAATAGTTAAAAAATATGGAGGATTATGAAAAAAGAATATAATACTAATCAAAAACTAATATTAATATCAATACCATTTATAATTATACTTGGTATAATTGCTCTTATTGCATCTAGACAATTAGTTGATTCCATAAGAGTAAAAAAAGATATCTATTATTGTACTAAAGGATATACTTTAAATAATAATTTGTGTATAAAAAAAATTAAAATTGATGCAGATAAAATTGGAGATATCAACAAAGATAACTCTATTGATATTATTGATTATAATATGCTAAATAAATATATTAACAATGAAATATATTTAGATAGTTATCAGCAATTATTATCTGATGTAAACAAAGATAATTCTATTGATATTATTGATTTAAACATAATAAAGAATTTTATAAATAATATAAATACTATAAAATCAAGTATTGGTGATAATATCTGTCAAGATGATTATAAATTAAAAGATAATCATTGTACAAAAAGAGAAACTATTAAAGCAAAGAAAAAATAATAGATTTATATTTTTAATATGGTTCTAAAAGCTCTAATGGGGAGATAAAAATGATAAATTCATTAAGAATAAAGGCTAATCCATTATTTTTTCTTTTTAAAAAATTTTTTCTTTTTTTATATTTTTCTGGATTTAATCTTCTATCAATAGTTCTCCAGCAGCAATCATATTGTCTGGCTAATTCACTTTTATTCACTTTTTCACCTCCAATAATTATTTTTTCTATCGTTATATCTTTTCTCATACTTATATCAACTCCTTTTTATTATGAGATAATATAAGTATAACAAAAAGAGTCATAAACATCTAAAGTTATGACTTTTTAACTTTAAAATATTTATGACTTTCTATTTTACAATTTATAAAAGTCATTATTCAATATCGGAATGACTATTTTTAAGCATATTTATAATTCATTCATTAATTATAATTTAAAATTCAATTTTATCCTCTATGACATATAAAACATCCAGTATATTTTGTATATACTGGACGTGTATTTTGGCTTTACATTTCTTTATGTTACAAAACCTTAGAAAAAAGTGTCCTGTGATAAGCTCACAAAGCCCCCTTCGTACACCATTATCTCCCAAAGTCTTTTTTCAATCTACCTTGGCTCAATCTTAGATTGAAGATTTAGAGATCGTTATAACTGGGCGAACAACATAGCGGTAGTTGCCGACGGTGACGTAGTTGCTAATCCCGCCATCATTGCGGACACCATAGACAGCAGACGCCTCATTTTTCAATGAACTCATTGTCCAATACCCATAATTTGAATTATATAACCAACTATTTGATGAATTTGTACAATATGAAGATGAACATCCCAAATCTGTTGTTAATTCTTCATATGTTATTAATCTTGCTTCAAGTGCTTGAGGTGCTTGTGCTGTCTTCCATGCATCTACTGCATATTTTACCTCTGATTGTGCATAATCTGTTGTACAGCCTGTATCTACATAACTACCATTTGGAGATCCGCAAGTTTCACTTGTATAATATGCCATACCTCCATAGCCATTTAAATTATATGCAGTTCCTACTGAATCAGATGTATATCTGTTTACATGTCCTGCTCCATATTGATTTACTTCTGCTACTGTTAATGGTTCTGCTTTTAATAATGTTACATTTGAATCTGTATCTTTGATTACATAATAATCTACATTATTATAGCTTACTTGATCTCCTATGTTATATGGTCTAAATGTTATTTCACCATAATGATAGTATCCATCTTCTGTATCACTTGTTACATCTACATTATTTACTTTACATTTAGTCATGTAGATAGACCCATCATAATTAACTGTAACTTCACATGCTACTGGTTTTCCTTTGTAATCTATAGTTAAAGTTCCATAATCTTCTACTGGATTACCATTTGTATTAAAGTATGCAAGTGATGCAGTCTTTAGAGCATCGCCATACATTACTACGTATTCTTCATTTGTTAAATCTCTAGTACCGTAGTGATACCATCCATCTTCAGTAGATGAGTCTTTTACTTCTTTTGTACCTACCGAACATTCAGATAAATATATTCCTCCATTTTCTTTCATTTGCATTATATTACAGCTTACAGTTTTTCCTGTATATTCTACAGTTAATGAATTTAAATCAGTTGGAAATGCTCCTGTATCTAGCAGGTGAGTAGCTATAGCTAACTCGACACTTCTTCCGTATGCATCAACAGACCTTTTATCTGCTGATATTCTTGCTTTTCTAATAATATTCATAACTAGTGGTGTTACGATTAAAGCTAGTATTGCTAGTATTACTAATACTGCTATTAATTCTATTAAGGTAAATCCATTTTTTCTTTTCATATTCTCACTCCTATCTTATATATTACCTTTATACTAATTCTATCAAAAAAAAAAAAAAAACGCAACTATCTATTGCGTAATTTTTTTAATTTTTTTAATCTAATAATTCTTGTTCTAATGCTTCTAATGGTTCTTCTTTAATATCGTTTATTTGAAGTTCATAATCAGATTTACGATATTTTTTTGCACCAGTTCCTGCTGGTATTAATTTACCAATAATTACATTCTCTTTTAATCCTTCAAGTTTATCAACTTTTCCGTGAATTGCAGCATCAGTTAAGATTCTTGTAGTCTCTTGGAATGATGCAGCTGATAAGAATGAATCAGTTTCTAGAGAAGCTTTAGTAATACCTAATAATACTGGTTTTCCTGTTGCTGGAATTTTTCCTTCAAGTATTAACGATTTATTTGCTTCTGTAAATTTATTAATATTTACCATAGTTCCTGGCAAGAAGTATGAGTCACCAGAGTTAACAATCTTAATTTTCGAAATCATACGTTTAGCAATAATTTCAACGTGTTTATCAGAAATATCAACACCCTGTGAACGATATACTTTTTGTATTTCAAGTAAAATATATTGTTGTACAGTAATTGGATCTGTTACTACTAATAATTCCTTTGGATTAATAGCACCATATGTAAGTTTTTCTCCAGCACGTACTTCTTGATTTTCTTCAACCATTAATTTTACACTATAATTTGTAACGTGTTTTCTTGTTTCAACATCATTAGTAACGTGAATTGTATATTTTCCATTATCTTCTTCAATTTTAGTTACTACACCATTAATTTCAGATATAGTTGCTTTACCTTTTGGATTACGTGATTCAAATAACTCTTGTACACGAGGTAAACCTTGAGTTATATCTTCACCAGCAACTCCACCTGAGTTAATTGTACGCATTGTAAGCTGTGTACCTGGTTCACCGATTGATTGAGCTGCCATAATACCTACAGCTTCTCCTACTTCAACAATTGATCCTGTTGCAAGGTTACGACCATAACATTTACAACAAACACCATGTTCTGTTTTACATGTTAGTACAGTTCTAATAGGTACTTTTGTAATTCCAGCATCAACTATTTTTTTAGCAAGAACCTCAGTAATATAATCATTTCTTTCACATATTACTTCTTTAGTTTCTGGGTTTACAATTTTCTTATTAGCATATCTACCTAAAATTCTATCATATAATGACTCAACAACAGTTCCATCATTTTCATTAATAAATGCTTCAACTACAACACCTTGTTCAGTACCACAATCATCTTCTTTAACAATAATGTCTTGTGAAACGTCAACTAAACGTCTAGTTAAATATCCAGCATCAGCTGTTTTTAACGCTGTATCAACAGCACCCTTTCTAGCTCCGTGTGTAGCTAAGAAGAATTCAAATACGTTTGCACCTTCAGTGAAGGATGATTTGATTGGTATCTCAACAGCTTCTCCTGTAGGTTTCATCATAAGTCCACGCATACCAGCCATTTGGTTATAGTTACTCATATTACCACGAGCTTTAGAATCTATCATCATAGAAATTGGATTTTCTTTGTTATTCTTAATAACTCCTGATAACTCATCTGCAATCTTATCTTTTGCATTATTCCATGCAGCAACAACATTTTGATATCTTTCTTCATCTGTTATTAAACCACGTCTAAATTGTTTTGAAATTTTTTCAACAGTAGCTTCAGCTTCATCAAGATATTCTTTTTTGTGTTGTGATAAGATTATATCTCCGATACCAATAGAAATACCAGATAATGTTGAATACTTAAATCCTAAATCCTTTAATTTATCTAGCATTATTGATGTTTCAGTAGTTTTATATCTTTTATAAATTTCAGCAATTAAATCTGTTAAAACCCCTTTAGCAAATGGCTTTACTATATCCATTTTAGCTATTTCTTCTTTAATATTAACTCCACGTTTTAAGAAATATTTAGATGGTGTCATTTTTTCAATATTCTCTTTAGATCCATCATTTATATACTGGAATGTATCTGGGAATATTTCATTAAACTTAATTTTTCCAACTGTAGTAACAAGATATTTATCCATATATTTATCTGGAAATAATTTATGTTTAAAAGCTTTAACTGGAATAGCAATTCTTGTATGAAGTGTTATTTCTCTTCTTTCATAAGCCATCAATGCTTCATATTCATCTTTAAATACTCTACCTTCACCTTCAAGATTTGCTTTTTCAATTGTTATATAATAGTTTCCAAGTACCATATCTTGTCCTGGAGTAACAATTGGTTCACCATCTTTAGGCGATAAGATATTATTTGCACCAAGCATTAATATTCTTGCTTCTGCTTGTGCTTCATCACTAATTGGAACATGTACAGCCATTTGGTCTCCATCGAAGTCTGCGTTAAATGCAGTACATACAAGTGGGTGAAGACGAATTGCACGTCCATCAATTAATTTTGGTTCAAATGCTTGAATACCAAGTCTATGTAGTGTTGGAGCACGGTTTAACATTACAGGATGTTCTTTTATTTTTTCTTCAACAACATCCCATACTCTTGGATCTTGATTGTCAATTAATCTTTTTGCAACTTTAATATTGCTTGCAATTTCTTTTTCTACAAGTCCATTTATAACGTGTGGTTTAAATAACTCTAAAGCCATTTCTTTTGGAATACCACATTCATACATTTTTAAACTTGGTCCAACAACGATAACTGAACGCCCTGAGTAATCAACACGTTTACCAAGTAAGTTTTGACGGAAGCGTCCTTGTTTACCTTTTAGCATGCTTGATAATGATTTTAACGGTCTATTTCCAGCACCTGTAATATTACGTCCACGACGTCCATTATCAAGTAATGCATCAACAGCTTCTTGTAACATACGTTTTTCATTTTGAATAATTATAGATGGAGCACCTAATTCCATTAACTTCTTCAAACGATTATTACGATTAATTACACGTCTATATAAATCATTTAAATCACTAGTTGCGAAACGTCCACCATCAAGTTGAATCATTGGACGAAGTTCTGGTGGAATTACTGGAAGTGCATCGATAATCATCCACTCTGGACGATTTCCACTTTCTAAAAATGCATCTAACACATCTAAACGTTTAATTAATCTTACACGTTTTTGACTATTAGGATCTTTAATTCCATCAATTTCTTCTTTTATTTCATCTACTTCTTTTTGTAAATCAACTTCCGTTAGCAATTCTTTTATTGCTTCAGCACCCATGCCTACTCTAAATGTATTTCCATATTTCTCATAGTATGCACGATACTCTTTATCAGAAATTGTTTGTTTTTTCTCAAGTGGTGCATCTCCTGGATCAAGTACTACATATGAAACAAAATATAATACTTCTTCAAGATCTCTTGGTGACATATCAAGTACAAGTCCCATACGAGATGGTACACCTTTAAAGAACCAAATGTGAGATACAGGAGTAGCAAGCTCAATATGTCCCATACGTTCACGACGAACTTTAGAGCGCGTTACTTCTACCCCACAACGATCACACACAATATTTTTATATCTTAATCTTTTATATTTTCCACACGCACATTCAAAATCTTTAGTTGGACCAAATATTTTTTCACAAAATAGTCCATCTCTTTCAGGCCTTAATGTACGATAGTTTATAGTTTCTGCTTTCTTTACTTCACCATATGACCAAGAACGAATTTTTTCAGGTGAGGCAATGCTTATTTTTAATCCTTCAAAATTATTTACGTCCATTAATCCTCATCCCCTTCTTCAATTGAATCTTCAAAATCAATATCATTTTCTATATCAGATTCTTCATCTAATTCATCGTTATCAATATCTTCAATTTTATCTTCATATTCTTCTTCTAAGTCATCTTCATACTCTTCAAAAGCATCATCTTCATTATTAACTAAATTAGTATCAACTGTCTCTTCCTTTTTAGAATCATTATCTTCGTATTCTGTTTCTTCTAAATCTCTAAGTTCTTCAAAATTACCATATTCATTCAATACTGTAATATCAAGTCCTAAAGCTTGGAATTCTTTAATTAATACTTTAAATGATTCTGGAATACCAGGTTTTGGTAGTGGCAATCCTTTTACAATTGATTCATATACTTTAACACGACCCACAACATCATCTGATTTTGTAGTCATCATCTCTTGTAGTACGTGAGCTGCACCATATGCATAAAGAGCCCACACTTCCATTTCACCAAATCTTTGTCCACCAAATTGAGCTTTTCCTCCAAGTGGTTGTTGTGTTACTAAACTATATGGTCCTGTTGATCTTGCATGAAGTTTATCATCAACCATGTGGTGAAGTTTAATCATATACATAACACCAACACTGATTCTATTATCAAAAGCCTCACCAGTACGACCATCATATAGTACCATTTTACCATCTTCTGCAAGTCCTGCTTCTTTTAGTGCATCAATAATTTCTTCTCTATTTGCACCACTAAATACAGGAGTTGCCACATGAATGTTTAACTCTTTTGCAGCTGCACCTAAATGCATTTCTAGAATCTGTCCTATATTCATACGAGATGGAACTCCAAGTGGGTTAAGTAGGATATCAATAGGCGTACCATCTGCCATATAAGGCATATCTTCACTTGGTAAAATAAGTGATATAACACCCTTGTTACCATGACGACCTGCCATCTTATCTCCAACAGTTATTTTACGCTTTTGAGCAATATATACACGAATTATTTTTGATACTCCTGCTGGAAGTTCATCAGTATCTTCCTTAGTAAATACTTTAATATCGTGTACTATACCTTCGCCACCATGTGGAACACGTAAAGATGTATCTCTAACCTCACGAGTTTTCTCACCAAAAATAGCGTGTAATAATTTCTCTTCTGATGTTAACTCTGCCATTCCTTTAGGTGTTACTTTACCTACTAAAATATCATCATCTTTAACCTCAGTACCAATACGTATAATACCATTTTCATCAAGATTTTTACGGCTTTCTTCTGATACATTAGGAATATCACGAGTAAATTCTTCAGGTCCTAATTTTGTATCACGACATTCAATTTGATAATCTTGAATATGAATTGATGTATAAACATCATCTCTAACAAGTCTTTCATTTAATATTACTGCATCCTCATAATTGTATCCATTATAGTTCATGAATGCTACAGTAACATTTTTACCAATTGACATTTCACCTTTATCTGTAGATGGTCCATCAGCAATAACTTGATCCTTTTTTACAATATCACCAGCACGTACAATAGGTACTTGATGATAACAAGTTCCAGCATTACTTCTTTCATAACCATTTAGATAATATGTGTCCATTCCACCTTTTGTTTTAACTAAAATTTTATTAGCATCAACATAATCAACAACACCATCAGCTTTAGAGATAATAACTGCACCTGAATCTTTTGCCGAAATTGCTTCAATTCCAGTTCCTACTAGTGGAGCTTCTGCTTTTAACAGTGGTATTGCTTGACGTTGCATGTTAGAACCCATTAATGCACGTTTCCCATCATCGTGTTCCAAAAATGGAATACCAGCTGTAGTAATTGATACTACTTGCTGACTTGATACGTCAATATAATCAACATCTGTCGACTTAACCATAATATTATCGCCACGATAACGAACAGGTACAGCTTCGTCGACAAAATTATTATCATCATCTAAGTTAACTGTTGCCTGAGAAATATGATAATCCAACTCCTCATCAGCAGTCATATATTTAATTTCTTCAGTAAGATGTCCATTTTCAACTTTTCTATATGGAGTCATAATAAACCCATAATCATTTACTCTAGCATATGAAGCTAAAGCTGTAATAAGTCCAATGTTAGGTCCTTCTGGTGATTCTATTGGACATAATCTACCATAGTGTGATGGATTAACATCACGTACATCCATGCCGGCTCTATCTCTTGATAAACCACCAGGCCCTAATGAAGACAAACGTCTTTTATTTGCAAGTTCCGCAACAGGATTTGTTTGATCCATAAATTGTGATAACTGGCTACTACCAAAGAATTCTTTAATAGCTGCAGTAAGTGGACGAATATTTATTAAAGTTTTTGGAGTAACTTCTTCAAGCTCTTGAGTACTCATACGATCTCTAATAACTCTCTCAATACGAGTAACACCAATTCTAAATTGATTTTGTAATAATTCTCCAACTTGTCTTACACGACGATTAGATAAGTGATCAATTTCATCATATGATCCAATACCTTCGTGTAAATTTAAATAATATGATACAGACGCATATACATCAGATATAGTAAGTCTTTTAAGATCAATTGATTGATCATTACCAATAATCTTAACAACCTTTTCAGGATTCTTATTAGAATAAACCTTTACTATTTGAACTTTATTATATGTATCTAACTCTTCATTGATTAGTGTTTCTTTTACACCATAACCACTTGCAAAAATAGGTTTTAAAGTTTCTAATACATTTTTATCAACTTTAGTACCTTTTTCAACAACAATTTTACCATCAACTACTATATCTTCAGCAAGTTTACATCCATACAAACGATCAATTACATTTAACTTTAAATTAAATTTATAACGACCTACTTTAGCTAAATCATATCTAAATGAATCAAAAAATCTAGATATTAATTGGTTTTTAGCACTATCTAGTGTTGATGGTTCACCAGGACGTAATTTAGAATGTATATCAATTAATGCTTCATCAGTATTTTTATTTGCATCTTTTTCAATAGTACGCATAATATAATCATCTTCATCAAATAAGTCAATTATATCAGCATCACTAGATAAACCTAAAGCACGAAGTAAAGTTGTAATAGGCACTTTACGAGTACGATCAATACGACAATAAATAACATCTCTTGCATCAGTTTCATATTCAAGCCATGTTCCACGTGTTGGAATTAATTGTGATGTTATAATTGTTTTACCATTCTTTTTATCTACTTCTTTTCCATAGTATGCACTAGGTGAACGAACTAATTGTGATACAATTACACGTTCTGCACCATTAATAACAAATGTTCCCGATTCTGTCATTATAGGCATATCTCCAAGATAAATTTCTTGTTCTTTAACCTCGCCAGTTTCTTGGTTAAAAAGACGAGCTTCTACTTTAATAGGAGCAGCATAGGTTGCATATCTATCTTTACAACCTTTGATAGAATATCTTGGTTCTTCGAAAGAATATTCTCCAAATTCAAGCGTTAAATTTCCAGTAAAGCTTTCAACTGGAAAAATATCTTCAAATACCTCTTTCATTCCTTCAGTCATAAACCAATCATATGACTTCTTTTGAATTTCCAATAAATTGGATAATTCTATTGCATTTTTAGTTTTTGCATAACTTCTTCTTTCACGGTAATCACCAAATTTTTTTACTGTATAAGCCACTATTTCACCCCATAAACTATATTTTCTAGTAATCATATATTTTAAAAAATAATATATGCCGTCAATTTATAATTTTAACAAAAATATTTCAATCTGTCAATGAATTTGACATTCAAAAACATAAAAACCTTTATTTTTCTTTATTGTAGTTACTTTGTAGCATTTCTCTAAATCTTTTTTTAAACTTTTAGCACCCTGATCTTTATTAATAACTAAATACAGTTTCCCATTTTTCTTTAAATAGTCTTTAGCATCAAACAATATTTTATATAATATATCTTTTCCAACTCTAACTGGAGGATTAGTTATAATAAAATCATATTTTTTTGTAACATTTGAATATATATTAGATAAGAATATATTAACATCTACCATATTCATATGAGCATTTTTTAAAGATAAATTAATAGCTCTTTCATTAATATCTAACATGTCTACATTGCAATCGCAATTTTTCTTTATATAAATACCAATAGGACCATATCCACATCCAAAATCAAGCACCTCTCCTTTTATTTCATTTAGATTTAAAGATTCTAATAAAGTCCTTGTTCCAAAATCTAAATACTTTTTAGAAAAAACATTATTATCTGTATAAAAAGGATAAATGCTATTATTAATCTCACATTTTATTAATCTTTCTTCACTTTTTACATCTGTCTTTGAATCAAAATAATATGCCATAACTCCTCTTTTCACAATCTCTTTACTAATATAATATTATAATACTATTTAATTAATTTTTTAATATATTTCTTCCCAATTTTATTTCATTATCATTCATAAAATCCCCCATCATAAAAAACACTTAAAGCCCATACTAAATGTATAGGCTTAAAAACATAAATTTAAATTATTTTAATTCAATAGTAGCGCCAGCTTCTTCAAACTTAGCTTTTAATTCTTCAGCTTCGTCTGCTTTAGCTTTTTCTTTAATAACTCCACCGTTATCTGCGATAGCTTTAGCTTCTCCTAAACCTAATCCAGTAACTTCTTTAATTAATTTAATAACGGCAATTTTGTTAGCTCCACAGCTAGCTAGAACAACATCTTGTTCAGATGGACCAGCAGCAGCTGTATCTGCAGCAGGAGCAGCAGCAACTGCAACAGCAGATGGATCTACACCAAATTCCTCCTTCATTAAATCTACTACTTCTTTAATTTCTAAAAGAGTCATTTCTTTTAGTGAATCAATAATTTCTTGTGCGCTTAATTTTGCCATAATATATCTCCTTTCCTTTATTTTATAATACTATTTTTCTTCTAAATTTTTACTATGTAAATCTAAGCAAATTGCAAAATCTCTTATAGTACCCATAAGTCCAGATGCAAACATTGTAAGTAATCCTTCTCTTGATGGGATAGTAGCTAATTTGTTTAGCTCATCAATTTCAGTAACCTTACCATCAACAATACCAATTTTCATTTCTAGTGCTGGATGATTTTTAATAAAGTTACTAGCTGCTTTAATTGGTTCAATAATATCTTTACCATAAACAAATACTTTTGGACCATTTAACTCTTTCTCTAAATCTATGTCTAGAGTTTTTAAACTACGTGCAACTAACGTATTTTTGTAAATTTTAAGTTCAGAACCTGATTCTCTTAACATTCTTCTAAGTTCCATAGTTTCAGCTACAGTTAAACCGTGATTTTCAAGTAAAATGAAAGATGCAGAGTTCTTAACATTTTCAGTAATTTCATCAATTACAGCTTGTTTCTTTTCAAGTATCTTTGGATTTGCCATATTACACCTCCTTATCATGTGTAATACCGTTAAAAAGTCCCAGCAGAATACCACCAGGACTTAGAGTTCTTAAAAATTTAAGTGCCTCGGTAGGACTTATTTATGCCTACTGTCTACGGTATTTCTCCAACTGCGTTATATTATAACACAATACTTTTTAATTGTAAATATTAAACATCAAACTCAGTTTCATCAATTTTAATTCCAGGACCCATTGTTGATGAAATAGTTATACTCTTAACATATTTACCTTTAACAACACTAGGTTTAGTCTTAATAATTAAAGAAATAAATGCATTTATATTTTCTAGTAATTTAGATTCGTCAAATGAAACTTTACCAACAGGAACAGCAACATTACCATAACTATCAGCACGGTATTCAACACGACCTTTTTTAACATCTTCAACTGCCTTTTTTACATCCATAGTAACAGTACCAGTTTTAGGATTTGGCATTAATCCTTTAGGTCCTAAAACACGTCCAATTTTACCCAATGCAGGCATCATATCTGGAGTAGCAATTAAAGTATCAAAATCAAACCAAGATTCATTAGCTATCTTATCAATCATGTCAGTATCTCCAACATAATCAGCGTTAGCCTCTTTTGCTTCAGCTGCCTTAGCTCCTTTAGCAATTACTAATACCTTTTTAGTTTTACCAATACCATTAGGAAGAACTGTTGCTCCTCTTAATTGTTGATCAGATTTTTTAGTATCTAGATTTAAATTTAAAGATACTTCTACAGTTTCATCAAACTTAGCACTAGCAAGTTCCTTAACTAATTTAACTGCTTCATCTCTAGTATATTTTTTATTTTTTTCTCTTTTACTAGTTGCTTCTAAATATTTCTTAGATCTTTTCATACAATCCTCCTTATAAATTTTAATTATGCGGATAAATTATATTAGTCTACTATTTCAACACCCATGTTATGTGCAGTACCTGCAACAATCTTCATGGCTTCTTCTACAGTATAACAATTTAAATCTGGTAACTTAATTTCTGCAATCTCCTTAAGTTGAGCCTTTGTAAGTTTTCCAACAATCTCATCCTTACCTTTAGAAGAACCCTTCTTAATCTTAGCTGTCTTCTTAATTAAGAATGCAGTTGGTGGAGTCTTAATTACAAATGTGAAACTTCTATCATCATAAACAGTTATTTCAACTGGTAATATGTCTCCCATCTTATCTCTAGTTGCATCATTATACTTTGTACAGAATTCCTGTAAATTAATTCCAGCTGGACCTAATACAGTACCTACTGGAGGAGCCGGTGTAGCTTTACCCGCAGGAATTTGTAATTTAATTTTCTTTACTATTTCTGCCACAAAAAACACCTCCTATATTTATTTTTATATATTTATATTTAAAACTCTATCGTGGTAAAAATGCTCCGCATAAACAAAACTCCCACAGATAAAATCTAAATAAACGAATTAATAATATCACAAAATTATTATTTTGTAAATATCTAGCCAATTATTTCTATTGTTTGAATATATTTTGCATTAATCATAGAGTTATCTTCAAACACTACAAAATATTCGCCACCAAAACCAGCACAAGTTTTAATAACACCTTCATAATATTTAGTTGTTAACATAGCATCATCAAACTGACGAACAAGTGCAACACCTATTTTAACTTTTTTTCCTTTTAATTCATCTATCATATCTTACACCTCTTTAAACTTTTTCTATTTCATCAAATGAAACTTCAACCATAGTTTCTTGACCAAATAAGTCTAAAGCTACCTCTATCATTTGGTTTTTCATATCTATATTTTTAACTTTACCAAACATATTAGCAAATGCACCTGTTTTAACTTTAACAGAATCATCTACTTTAAGTTCAGCTTCGATATCAATTCTACTCATATTCATAGAACCTAAAATTCTGTCTACTTCATCTTTAGTTAGTGGAAAAGGTTTAGCTCCTTTACCAGATGATCCGATAAATCCAGTTACTCCTGGTGTATTACGAACAACAAACCATGCTTCATCAGTCATAATCATTTCAACTAAAATATACCCTGGGAACATTTTTACTTTCTTCTCTTTTTCAGTTCCATCTTTTAATGTTTCAACAACAGTTTCTTCTGGAACTACAACTCTAAAAATATAATCTTCCATTCCCATGCTGCTAGCACGCATTTCTAACTTTTCTTTTACCTTATTCTCATGCCCTGAATAAGTATTAACAACATACCATTCTTTTTCCATTATAACACCTTCGCAAGTCCTAATAATGTATCAATTAGTGTAAAAAATGCCATAAAGAATACAAGTGATAATATAGTTGCAGCAGAATATACTACCATATCTTTCTTCTTAGGCCATCTTACTCTTTTTAATTCTTTTTTTACATCTACAAAAAAGCGAGCTATTTTTTTCATAAAACCTCCAAAATTTATTTAAAATAAAAACACTTCCGTGCGCTAATAAAATATTAGCACACAAAAACTTATTTGTCAATTACTTTTTCTTTTGATATATAACTGCTCTATCACGCCTACCATTTTTATTTTCTATATCGTGCAGATAAGTAATTAATATCTTACCGTTAACAGAAAGTAAACCTATATATCTATTAAGAGCCTTTTTAAATTTTTTTAATCTAAATAATTTATTATTATAATCATATATATTAGATAATAAAATATTATCATACTTCTTATCTATTTCATAATCTTTTATATTAAATATATTTTTATTAATAAATTTAATATTGGCATAATCTAACATATATTTTAATTTATTATATTCAGTATCATTTTTTAAATAACAATTAAACTCTTTTATCTCGTTATAGGAATTATAGCTTTGAAATAATGTATAACCAATCATATAATCATATAAAAAATCCCAAAAATATTTTGATTCTTTATTTATATCACCAAGTTTATTTCTGATTTCATTATATAATTTTTTACTAAAAAAATAGTTTATTGAATCTGAATTACCACATATTAAAAAATTTTCAAATTCTTCCTTAGTAAATGTTTTTATAACTGCTATCTTTAAATTTAAATAATGAAGTGAAAAAGGATTTATATCTACAAGTGTTATATTAGTGCACCCTTTACTAATTGCATTTAAAACTTGATCTCCAGATGATCCTACTGTAAATAAATTAGTATTTTCCAAATTAAATTCATTCATATAACAATTAAGATTTTCTGTTGTAAAATCATATATATTATCAAATACTCCTAAGCTAGAATAATTAACAATATTTTTAGCTTTTCTCATTTGTTTTCCTAAATTCATAATATCTCATGTATGTATAATAACAAACATTATTTTTTTATACAATAAAAAAAGAAGCATTTGCCTCAATTTTCATTATAGTTGTTGTTTTCTACAGATACACTATCAGCAGCTACTTCGTTTTGGTCTATAAATGCCATACATACAGAATAGAACCCTATAAGTGCAACAAAAACTATACTACACATTAAAGTTATCTTTAAATCTTTCTTACTCATAACACACCTTATCTATTATATTTTAATTCTCCCATTTTACTTGTCGGAACAAATCCAGCATCACATTTAATTAAATCAGGAATTCTATTTACTATAGTTGCACAAGTTAATTCTACAGTTGCAGGTCTATTAATAATCATATGGGTATCAGGTTCTCCAATTACAGTCCAATCATTTGAATCAAATTCAGTTTCATCATATACTTTTCCAACACATTCAGTCTCTATTATAATACCCTCTTTAGTAGTTGTTGTAACTTTTGCACTCATTCCAGTTGCATCACCTTTTTTAATTGTCATATTTAAAGTAGATGAATAAATATCTTCTTTAGCTATTTGAGGAATACATTCTTGTGTTTGCTTATCAACAGTAAGACCTAATTTATCACAAATCCAACCATTGGTATTCCACATATAACTTGGAGCATATTCTCCATTATCAATCATTTTTTTTCTTTCTTCATCACTTATTTTATCAACACTAGCTATTTTAGAATCAAACTCATCTAATGTAAGTCCTGCTCCATGAGCTTCTGCTAGTGCAATGCCATAATCTTCAACATTATAAGAAGTACGTCCTTTAATTTTAGTAATTTTATTTGTAGCACCACAAATAGTACTTATTAAATTACCCCAAAATGCATCTTGATATCCACTTCCTGTAATAGTACAATTGTTCTTTCTAGCCATTTCATCTATTTCCTTAGTTAATTTAGGTGATGAATTAAATGGATAAAACGCCTCCTCACAAGTTGTAATTGCATTAATTCCAAGTTCTGCACACATTTTAAGCGCTTCTTCTAAGTCGTTCATAAGGCTCATTGTAGTTACAATACAAACATCAGGTTTAGCATCTTTTAACATATCTTTAGCATCACTTACTGATGTTATTTTAACTCCTACATCTTCTCCTTCAAGAATACAAGATACATCCTTACCAATTATATCTTCATTAATATCAATAGCACCAACTAACTCATATCCTCTTTCCATTGCATAACGCATAGTATATTTAGACATCTTACCACAACCATATTGTACAAACTTAATCATATAATACCTACCTTTCTAAAATAATTATAGCACATTTTCTATATATTAAACAAGTAATTATTTTTATACACATAAAATAATAAAAAAACTAGTATAAATTTTATACTAGAATGTACTAAATTATTATATTCAGAATTGTTTTTCAAATTCTCCCTTAATGCCTAATCCTTCACTTTTAACCATAAAAATAGATATATTTAACTTCTTCATATGTCTTTCTAATTTAATTAATTCATATTTAGTTAATACAGTATAAATAATATATGTTCTAGAATCATCATATCCACCTTTAGCATTCCAATAAGTAAAATCCCTATTTAATTCATTTTTTATATAATCATTAATAATTTTAGGATTCTCTTTACAAAATATAAATGCAGTTGAACATATATTTTGCTCGTGCATTTTATCAGTCATAAGACTATCAACAGCAGATGATATTATAGAATAAATCATTATTGAAATACCATATCTTAATCCTGCAACCATATAAATAAATATATTAACAGCAAGTCCCAGCTTTCCAACAGAAAAATGATTATCTTTTTTTGCAAAAGCAAGGCCTACTATATCGGTTCCTCCAGTTGATGCTCCACTAGATAAAATCATACCAACACCAATACCACTTAATAAGCCACCTATTACTACGTTTGCTAAAACATCATCAATAAGCAAATGACATGGTATTAATGATAACATAATAGATTGTATTGAAACTGCAAATAAGGTTCTAAAGAAAAATGTTTTACCTATTGATTTATATGCAACTATAAATAAAGGAACATTTATTAAGTAATATATAATTCCACTAAAATCAAATGATATATCTATTTTAAATACATCAATAATAAAACTTCTAATTATTTGTGAAATTCCTAGTATTCCGCCCGTATATAAATGATTTGGAACTACAAAAAAGTTTATTGCAAAACAAAATATAAATGAGCCTAATATTGCTTTTGTAAAATCCATAAAATTCCAGTTTAATAATTTATTAATTTTCTTCACATTATCACTTCCAAACGTACTACATTATAACACTTTAAAAATTAAAGTAAATAATAATTTTAAATTTCTTGTATAAATAAAGAAAGAAATGTATAATTAAAATAGGCTGTGATAAAATGAGTTTTGAAGATTTAATTAAAGTTAAACCTATAAGAAATAAACAAGAATTAGAAAGTCTTATTAATGAATATTTAGAATTAATAAATAATAAAAATTTAAGTAAAAATTCATTTGATGACATAATAATTTAAAAAAAAACAAAATAAAAGCAGAAGAGTTACGCCGTAGATTAATAGAAGGAATTCCTATTACTAATTTAATCTTGGTTGATAAAATTATTGAATTAATTACTAAGTTTTTAAAAGTGAATGATTTTGATGAAAAAGGTAATTTTAATGGTATTAAATATGAAAACATTGAATTTCTAACACATATTATTTTTCATGAAATGTTTCATAGAATTAGTGCTTTTAGAGATGATATAGGTGATGTAAATGCTAGAGATACTGCTTTATCAGAAGGATTTACAGATTTTTTTGCTGAAATGCTAAGTGGATATAACGGCCCCAAAAAAAGTAAAAATTATCAATTTTCAAAAGATGTATGTCATATGTTCTATATCTTACTAAGAAGTGATAAACCCCTTGATGATTATATTAACAATTTAATGAAATATCCTAATTTAAAAGAACTATTTAACCAGTATGGACTAGATTTCAATCAATTTGTATTATTATTTGATAAAGCTTCAAATATGCGCTATAAAAAAGAAAATATGGATGAAATAGTTGCTTTAGAAAATGAAATATTATTAACTTTAAGAGATAGGCTATTTATACCGTTTATGAACAATCATCCTGAAATGACAGTTGAAATCAACAATAGCTTTAATGCTTTATTTCAAGAAAGAGAATTAACTTTAAGTGAAGAAAAAACGATTTGATATTAAATCGTTTTTATTGCTTTTTAAGGCCTATATAAATTGATGATATTAATCCACCAAGTAATGCAACTAACATATCTTGCATCGTATCAGTAACACCTGTATCTAAAGTATGTTGCAAGTCCATTCCTATACATGTATCCATAAAATATTCAAATAATTCCCAAAGAATAGCTATTAAAGCAACTATCCCCATACAAAATATTAATTTTAATATTTTGTTATTATCTTTTGATATATGTTTATAAATAATTAACGCTAAAATAAATGTGGCTATTCCTGAAATAAAATGAACAAAAATATCATACCAAGATGTAGTGTTATATAAATTTACAACGCACCCTAAAAAATCAGCTAAGAATATAAATATATAATACATCATTGTTTCTAAATCGGTTAGCTTGTACTTTGTTTTATTAATAATGAATGGTACTAATAATATTGGAAATATTGCAATATATGTAAGTACTCTTGAATAATTATTATTACAAAACGCTAGTATTGCTATTATAACAGTTAAAATATTCATTAAAATAACTAATATTTTGCTTATTAACTTATACATTACTCTCTCCTTTATAACAAATACTTTCGTGATTATTTAAAACTCCTATAGCTTCTAAATAAGAATATATAATTTTGCTTCCAACAAACTTCATACCTCTTAATTTTAAATCTTTAGATATCCTATCAGATAGCTTAGTGTGTGTATGAAACCTCTTATATTTTATTTGCTTATTATTTGTAAAATGCCATATATAATTAGAAAAACTGCTATATTCATTTTTTATATTTAGAAATACTTTAGCATTATTTACAACAGCATTTATTTTTAACCTGTTCCTTATTATATTTTTATTTTGCATAAGTTCTTTTATTTTATTAGTATCATAATTAATAATTTTATTAAGATCATAATTATCAAATGCACTTTTAAAACATTCTTGTTTATTTAATACAATTTCAAAGCTTAATCCCGCTTGAAACATTTCTAATACTAGGTATTCAAAAAGTTTATTATCATCATATGTTGGATTAGACCAAATAAAATCATGATAATAAACATATTTTTCATTATTCAGATTAACCCAAGAGCATCTTTGCATATTATAATCCTTTGTGTTTTTTTGTAAGTAGTTCTATTATTATATAAAGAACTAATCCATATACTATATTTAATATTAAGCTTGAATATAAATTTACAATAAATGTTGTCTCATTAAAAGTACAATAATTTAAAATACATAATAACAAGTATGAAAACGATTGATAAAATAATATAACTACAATATCTATTAATAGTATATTAAATTTACTAACTTTAATGTATTCATATATAAGTGTAATAATAAATGCGGTTGCTAAAAATGATATAGTGTTTGTAAATGGTGTATTGGTATATACTGTATCGTATAGTAAACCTAAAGAAACTGAATAAATTAGATATTTTGTTTTGTTTTCTTTAAACAGCGGATAAACTGTTGCAACTGAAATTATAGAAAAAATTGGAATAAATAACGAACCATCTTTAACAATAAGTGAAACAATGCCTTCTAATATAAATGATATAGCAAGTATTAAAATTATCATTTTGAATTCCTATCTAATACTGTTACTATATTTATATCATCAAAATCAACAGATGGAGTTACTTCTACTGCTCTTGCTAAATCATATTTATCTTTTGTAACACTTTTAACTTCACCTACTAATATTCCACTTGGAAATACTTCAGATAGTCCTGTTGTAACAACTCTGGATCCATTTTTTATTTCTGTATTATCACTTATTCCTTCTATTAAATAAATATTTTTCTTTTTGTTATAACTTGTAAGAAGTCCATATACACTTTTATCATCTTGTTCTATTTTTACTGATATTTTATTACTTAATTCATCTGTAGATAATAATTTTACTGTACTTGTAAAATTACTGACATTTATAACTTTACCAATTAATCCTTTATTAACTATAACTGCCATTCCTTCTTTTATACCTGATTTAGAACCTTTATTAATATTTAAGGTATTATACCAAGCACCAACATTTCTATTTACAACCTCGGCATTAATTTCTTTATAGTCAGTTATTGTATCACTAAGATCTAACGCTTCTTTTAAATCATCAATCTCTTTTTCCAATTCTTTTATTCTAGCTTCATACACTTTTGACTTTTCAGCTTTATTTTTTAATTTTTTATATTCTTTATACATTTTATTTTTTTCATTATTTTCACTTATTTGTTTTTTTACTATCTTTACAGGTTTTGATGCAATATCCATTATAAAAGTTGTTGAATCCTTAATTGCTTTTTCAAAGAAATTAAGTCTTCTACCTTCTTTTATAGATCTTGTAGTTAAAACAATTACAAGCGCAAGACAAATTAATATTGATAGAATAATATACCTTTTTTTATTACCTTTTTTTTCCATAGAACCACCTATTCAATTATAATACATTAAATTTATTTTTTAAAGAGAAATTCTGTTATTTTCTAAAAAACTGTAGTAATTATTATTGCCTATTATAATATGATCTAATACTTTTATTCCATGCATTTTTCCTATTTCTACTAAATTATCTGTGCTTTCTATATCTTGAATACTTGGACTAATATTACCCGATGGATGATTATGAACACATATTATAGCTGATGCACTTAATATATATGCTTCTTTAAATACTTCTCTAGGATGTATTAAACTATAGTTTAATGTTCCCTTAAAAAGTAATTTTTCATTAATTACTTTTTTATTATTATCTAAATATATACAATAAAAATACTCTTGTTTTTTATCTTTTAACTTATCATTATAATATTCAAATACTAGCTTTGAATTATTTAATTTTATATTATTAATGTCATTAACCTTTGTATTACATCTTTTTGATATTTCTATTGTTGCAAGTATTATACAAGCTTTACTCATTTTTATTCCAGGAATTTTAGTTAATGATGCATAATTATATTTAGATAAATTCTTCATGCCACCACATTTATTTAATATAATATTAGCTAAATCTTTAGCAGAATTTTTATTATTACCACTACCTATTAATATAGATAATAATTCACTATCACTTAAGGTAGAAGTTCCATACTTAATAAGTCTTTCTCTTGGTCTAT
The DNA here is from genome assembly GCA_946412015.1 of uncultured Caryophanales bacterium. Lineage (GTDB taxonomy): Bacteria > Bacillota_I > Bacilli_A > RF39 > UBA660 > RUG12438. Next base: position 20,535 of record CAMKGA010000007.1, on the reverse strand, counting down.
CAAGATAACACATATCTTTAATTTTTACTGTCATTTAATATTATCTCCTCATATTTAGAAAGTCCTTGGTTAATTATCTCATTTACAACTATTTCGTCATTACTATTAACTAATATATTATCTAAATTGTTTATACTTTCACTAAATTTTGTACTACTAATATAAAATTTTTTGCTATTTGTATCTATATTCTTATTATTAAAATAATTTTTCATTTTTTTTAAATTATCTTTATTTTTAGTAATTCCAACATACATATAATATTTGTTATTTTCCTTTCTATATATGTAATTTTCTAAATTGATTGAATTTTTCTCCATATCAGTTTTAGAATCATATACCCCTCTTTCTAGAAAAAAATACTCATCTCCTTCTTTATAAACAGTAATTCCATTATAACTTTTATATTGCTTAAAAATAAAATAAGAAAGAAAAAAACCAATTACTAAAGATAATAACATTGCGCGCATATATTTCATATAATCACCAACATTATATTATCCTAATAATTAGTCATTTTGTGTCGAATTATTATCTAGTTTAACTAAAACTTCACGAGGCTTTGATCCGTTGGATGGACCTATTATTCCTCTATCTTCAAGAAGATCTATACAACGCGCTGCACGGTTATACCCTAAGCGAAATCTTCTTTGAAGTAATGATGCAGATGCTTTACCTTGAGTTACTACAAATTCTACTATTTCATTATATAATGGTTCTTCATAGTCATCTTTCGCCTCAACCATAGTAGTAGCATTAGCATCTTCATCAGCTACTGTAAGTGTATTATCATAATGAGCTTTTTGTTGTGAACATACAAATTCAACAATAGCCTTTGTTTCTTCTTCTGAAATGAATGTGCCTTGAATACGGATTGGAACATTTTCACCTTGTGGCAAATATAGCATATCACCTTTTCCAAGTAATTTCTCTGCACCTACCATATCGAGTATAGTACGTGAATCTATTCCAGATGATACAGCAAATGAAATACGTGATGGAATATTTGCTTTTACAACTCCTGTAATAACATCAGTAGATGGTCTTTGTGTTGCAACTATCAAGTGTATTCCTGCTGCACGTGCCATCTGTGTAATACGCATAATAGAATCTTCTACTTCCTTTGCAGCTACTAACATTAAATCAGCAAGCTCATCTATTATTACTACGATATATGGCATATGCTTCATTTTATCACTATCTGGTAAAGACTCGTTTTTCTTATCTATATATTTATTGTAACTTGTAATATTCTTTGTTTTACTATCTTCAAAAACATCATATCTACGTTCCATTTCTGCAACTATTTTTTTAAGTGCAATATTTGCTTTTTTTGCATCAGTTACAACTGGTGCTAGCAAGTGTGGAACCCCATTATATATAGATAATTCAACTTTTTTAGGGTCAACTAATACTAGCTTTACTTCATCTGGTTTACTACGCATTAATATACTAGCTAAAATACTATTAATGCAAACTGATTTACCAGAGCCAGTAGATCCTGCTACAAGCAAGTGAGGTGTTTTATTTATTTCCATCCACCTAGGTTCCCCCATAATATCTCTACCTAAAACTGATAGTAATTTACTATTATTTAAACTTGAAGGTATAACACTTAAAACTTCTCTTACATTAACCATTGATATTGTTTTATTAGGAAGTTCTATTCCTATTGTATTTTTACCAGGAATAGGTGCTTGAATACGAACATCTTTAGCAGCAAGCGCAAGAGCTATTTCTCTATTTAAACTTAATATTTTATTAACTTTAGTACCGGCCCTAATTTCTAATTCATATTGAGTTACAGCAGGGCCAACATGAGCCGCAACCACTTTCCCTTCTATTCCAAAATCTTTTAATACTTGAATTAAAATAGGTACATTATGCTTAATTGCTTCACTATTATCTTTACTATTTCCTTTAGATGGCTTTTTTAGTAAAGTAATTGGTGGATACTTATAATTTTTATTATCATCTTCATTTGAAGGTTTAATAATTGCAGCTTCTTCTTTGGCTGGTTCAGGTTCCTGATTTTTAAGTTCATCAAGACTAGATATTACCATCCCTTGACTTGCAGAATCAGTAACTTCTGGAACTTCAATTTCTTCTTTAGGTTTACTCTTACGTACTTTTGTAGCAATATTTTGTGTCCCTTCTTTAGTTTTTTTGAATATATCATATATTGATACACCTGTAAACATAATAGAACCACATACAATTAATGTAATTGCTACTACCATTGTTCCATTTAATGTTAATAATCCACATAAAATTGATGCAAATATAGAACCAATTATACCACCACCTGATAATCTAATACCATTATTTATAAAATCAAACATATTACTAATCGTAGCTTGTACTACTTGAACACCATTATCAATTATTTTAAAATTATTAACATCATATGACTCAAACGATAAATTTTTCATATATCCAACATGTGATAATATACAAACAGATATAATTATGATATATAACCCTACTAATTTAGCTGTAAAAAAATTAGGTTTATGTCTATTTATTATCATATATATTCCACATATACCAATTAAAACTAGTAAAATAGCCCACCAAACACCAACTAAAAATGCAGCAAATCCTTTAATAATATCTGCAACTATTCCAAATGGACAACATCCTACTATACATATTAAAAGTAAAAAAATACCTTTTAGTTCAATCATATAATCTTTACTTTTTTTTACTTCTTTCCTTCTTTTCTTCTTAGCCATACCATCACCTTAACATTTTAATTATAACACAAAATGATTAAATTGAGTACTTTTTCCTCAATAATAATATATTATAAAAAAAGATTATTTCCTTTAAAAAAGAACCTTAAGTGTTCTACTTAAGATTCTATTCATATTTTTTACAAGTTTTTGACCTTATATCATAAGTTTGATATGTTTTAAAACATTCGCCACCGTGTGATTCAGTTCCTTGTGGACATTTATATGCCTTGCAAGTGAAATTTGATGTAATACTATAAGCTTTAGATGTTTTAAAACATTCGCCACCGTGTGATTCAGTTCCTTCTGGACATTTATATGCTTTACATACAAATTTAGATGTTACGTCATATGTTGTATAATTTTTTAAACACTCGCCACCTTTTTCAGTATATCCACTTGGACACTTATATGATTGACATACTTTCTTTGATGATATATCGTATGTTTTATATGTTTTAAAGCATTCGCCACCTTTTTCAGTATATCCACTTGGACACTCATATGATTGACATTTTTTTGAAGTTTTTTCATATGTTGTATAATTTTTAAAACATTCGCCAGCTTTTTCAGTATATCCACTTGGACACTTATATGATTGACAATTCATTTTTGAAGTTGTCTCATATGCTGTATATGCTTTTCTACACGTTCCACCTGTATATGTATATCCTGATGGGCATCCTGTTTTTACACACGTTTTTTTAGATGTTACGTCATAATCTGTATATGCTTTTCTACAAAATCCGGCTGAATATGTATACCCTGATGGACATCCTGTTTGAGAACATGTTTTTTTAGATGTTACGTCATATGCAGTATAGTTTTGTAAACATTCGCCACCTTTCATAGTATATCCTGATGGACATTTATATGAAGAACATACTTTTCCTGTAGCCTTATTTCCTTTACGACATACCCCACCTGTATATGTATATCCTGATGGACATTTGTAACTTGCACAAGTTTTATTGCTATGTCTTGTTTTCGTTACTGCTTTTCTACAAGCACCTTGCCAACTACTGTAACCACTTGGACATTTATATGCTTTACATACTGTTCCTGTTGTTTGGTACTTTGTTACTGCTTTTCTACAAGCACCTTGCCAACTGCTGTAACCACTTGGACATTTATATTCTTTACATACTGTTCCTGTTGTTTGGTATTTTGTTACTGCCTTTCTACAAACGCCTGCTTCATAATTGTAACCACTTGGGCATACTTTTTTTGCACATTCTTTGGCTTTGTGATCTGTTTTTGTTACTGCCTTTCTACAAGTGCCTTCTTTATAACTATAACCCCTTGGACACACTTCTTTAGTGCATTGTTTAGCTTTATGTTCCGTTTTTGTTACTTCTTTTCTACAAGTTCCAGACCATTCATCATATCCTGATGGACATTTATATTTTGCACAAGTTTTTTTTGTATGACTTGTTTTTGTTACTGCCTTTCTACAAACACCAGCCTCTCGTGTATATCCACTTGGACAAACAGCATTTGTACATAATTTTTCAACATGAACATTTTTTGTAATTTCTTTACGACATACTCCTGCTTCTAGCTTATAACCACTTGGACAATTTGTTTGGGTACATACTTTTTTTGCATAACTTGTTTTTGAAACTGCTTTTCTACAAGCACCTGACCACTCTGTATATCCTGATGGGCATTCCCACTTTGTACAAGTTTTGGTTTTTTGATTATTTGATGAATTACTTGAACCACTTGAATCATTTGAACCATTTGTATCATTTCCCGATGTATCATCATCTATAAATAAATCATCACCATCATCTACTATAATATCTGAACCATCATCTATTACATAATCATCTCCAACATAATCATCTTCACCTGATATACTGGATGATGAACCAGATGATGAACTTGATGATGAACTTGATGATGAACCAGATGATGAACTTGATGATGAACTTGGAACTAATTCTATAATATCTTCATCATCGACATTATCACAATTGGAACATACAGTAAATGTCTGTGTTTTTAATTTGTCTACTTGCTTTTTACAAGAAGAATCACTATATATAATAACTTCTCCAGACCTTGTTCCTTTCATATGTAATCCTTTATTCTGAACTACATCTGGATATACTTTTTGACAATCTGATTTATAATTAAATTTTCCATTAAAATAAGTCTGCCAAATATAATAATATTGTTTTGAAGTATCGTCAACAGAAATAGTCAATTTATTATATACCCATGTATCTTTTTTATATTCTGTATTTTCGTGTTTATCAAATGTAGCAAAAACTGGACTACATCCTTTACATGGAATTTTATTTGTTCTAACCTCTGGTCCTACTTTTGCTGTACACGATGAATCACTATATATTTGGATACCACCTTGTCTTTCAGCAAACATTGATAAAGTTTTAGCTGGTAGTGAACCAGGTGTTACTTCTTGACATCCAGATTTATAATTTTCTCTACCATATGCATATGTTTTCCAAATATAGTAATATTGATTTTGACCTACTACTGTAAATGTAGGTATTACATTAATAACATCACCTTTATTGGCTGTTGTTCCACTAAAATCTGTCTGTAATCTAACACTTGCATAATCTGTAGTTTCTGGTTCTACAGGAGGTTCAACTTCTGGCGATTCAGGTGAATCAGTATCACCTTGATCATCACTCCATCTTGCATATAAAACAACCTTATCCCCAGCTTTAGCAAAATAATCTCCTAATTCAGATTGATCGCTAAATACATATTTCCCATACTCACAACTAGATTTTAAACTATAATCATCTGTAACCTTATTTACATTATAACAAATCCATTGATTTTGAGTTTTATTTAGTGCTTCCCATCCTAAAAATTTTTTTGAACCATTAGTATATGTGTTTTTTGGCAATTTAGCATTCTCAGCTGGGTCAAAAGAAACATCTTCCATTGTACCAGTTCCACCATTAGCATCAAAAGATACTGTGTACATTTCTTTGTTATCATTTTTACTTTCTTCATTATTCTTTATTAATGCTGGAATAACATCCTTTTTTATACACTTGTTTTCGCTTAATGTATAATCTTTTGGACAATTTTGATCAATTCCAATTTTTTCATAATAAATATTATATGTGCTTACAGCACTATCTAAATAATCTTTTAATATTGATAAATCCCTATAACTTATTTCACCATCACGGTCAATATCTGCAGCTAGCTTTTGAAAATCAGATAAAACATTTGTATCCTCATCTTCGTATTCTAAATCAATATACTTTGATAATAAATCATAATCTTGTACTGAAATTACTCCATCAGAATCTGTATCTCCTAGTAGTGCTGGAGCCATTTCTAAATTTTTTACACAATTGGTACCTTCAAGCTCATATTCGGGATTCTCACAATAATAACTTGTAACTGAGTTTCCCATTAACTTAGAAAGCGAACCAGTTGATACTAATGTGATTAAAGCAATTATCAAAATAGCTGGTACTCCATATAATGCAATCTTTTTTATTTTTCTATTTCTTAATTCTTCATTTGTTGGCCTTCCAATGTGATTTTTTTTATTAAACATTTATTACTCCTTTCTAATATATCATACATATCTTAATAGTTTTACCTCTAAATACAATCTAATATCTAACGCCTCCTATCTTATATAAGAGTAACACATATTAAACTAATTTTCAATATTTTTGTGAAAGAAATGTGAAATAAAAAAGAGCTTTAAATACTCTTTTAAAATAAACTTAATTGATTAGATTCTTCCATACCATCAAATATACCCATCATACGCATTTTATCAATTAACGTACCTGATACCTTTGCTCGATGTTGAACTTCTTCTACACTTAAGAAAGCCCTTTTATTACGTTCTATAACAATATTTTTAGCAACCGTATCACCAAGTCCATCAATAGATGAAAAAGGCGGATATACTTCTGTATCATTTTTTACTTTAAATGTTGTTGCTTCACTTTCATTTAAATCTATAGGTAAAAATTTAATTCCTCTAGCGGTCGCTTCTAAGGCTAGCTTTAAAGTTTCTAAAATAGACAATTCCTTATTAGTAGCTTCATAACCCTTATTTGTTATCTCTTCCATCCTTCTTTTTATCGCATCATATCCTTTTATCATAACATCAATGTCATAATCTGTAATACGTGCTGAAAAATAAGTTGCATAATATAAAACAGGCATATGAACTTTAAACCAAGCAATTCTAAATGCACTAATTACATAAGCAGCTGCATGTGCTTTAGGAAACATATATTTAATTTTGCCACATGAATCTATAAACCATTTTTCAATACCAGCTTCTTCCATAAGTGCAACATGACTTTTCCAAGTTTCAGGATCCTTACTAGCTCTTCCTTTACGAACAAATTCCATTATCTTAAATGCTTTAATAGGCTCTACACCATGATACATTAAATATACCATTATATCATCACGACATCCAATAACTTCTTTAAATGGTACAACTTTATTTCTAATTAATTCTTGGGCATTTCCAAGCCATACATCAGTTCCATGCGATAATCCTGATATTTTTATTAATTCTGAGAATGTTGTTGGTTTAGTATCAACAAGCATACCTATTGTAAACGGTGTTCCAAACTCTGGTATACCTAAAGTTCCTGTTTCATTCATTATTTGCTCTTTAGTAACACCAAGTGGTTTTGGTGATAAGAAAATATCCATAGTATCTTTATCATCAAGTGGAACGGTTGTTACATCCATTCCAGATAAATCCTGTAACATACGTAATTGTGTAGGATCAGAATGCCCTAGAATATCTAGTTTTAATACGTCTTGATCTATAGCATGGTAATCAAAGTGAGTAGTACGCCATGCAGAATTAGGATCATCTGCCGGAAACTGGAATGGAGTAAAATCAAAAACATCCATATAACCAGGAATAACTACTATTCCACCTGGATGCTGTCCTGTTGTTCTTTTAACACCAGTACATCCCATAGCAAGTCTTTCAATCTCGGCTGTATTCATTACTATATTTTTATCTTCACAATAACCTTTTACAAAACCAAACGCCGTCTTTTCAGCAACTGTACCTATTGTACCTGCACGATAAACATTGTCAACACCAAATAATACTTTAGTATACTCATGTGCTGAAGCTTGATTCAAATCAGAAAAGTTAAGGTCTATATCTGGAACTTTATCTGCATTAAATCCTAAAAAAGTAGCAAATGGCATGTCTTGTCCATCCTTATATAAATCTTCACCACATTTTGGACACTTTTTATCTGGAAGGTCAAATCCACTTGAATACTCTTTACCTAATGCATCACCATTATCAAATGTAAATATACTATATTTACACTTAAGACACCTATAGTGTGCTGGAAGAGGATTAACCTCAGTAATGCCCATCATAGTGGCTACAAATGATGATCCAACAGAACCACGGGATCCAACAAGATATCCATCATCATTAGAGTGTTTAACTAGTTTTTGAGCAATTAAATATATAACGTCAAATCCTCCACCTATAATTCCACCTAGTGTTTTTTTTACTTTTTTTTCTAATTCGTCACCTTTTAATTGGTCTTTTTTTTCTATATTTTGTCGAACTAAATCCTTTACAGCATCAAATCCCTTAAGTATTATTTCATGTAATCTTCTAAATGATTCTTCTTCATATTTTGACTTGTCAAAATTTTCTTGATCTAAATTATCTTTAATACTATTTAATACTGCATCTCCATATAGCTCTTTTGCAATTCTCTCTTCTATATTATAAGGAAGTGGATCTCCATACCAATCACTTGCTTTAGTGTAAACTAAATCTGTTACTGTTTCAACAGATTTATCAATTTTTGGCGAAAAAGGAACACCACCTGTTTCAATAATAACTTCAATTATTTCTACCATATCTGCAATCTTATTTGTATTGGTAACTACTATTTCAAATGCTTTATCATCACCTAAAAAATTAAAATCTTCAAGCATCTCGCGAGTTGTTCTAAAATGTTGTGATGGAATTTTAGTAATATCTCTTTTTGCAAGTGGATGTCTACCTCCACCTGGAACTTTTTGATTGACAATTACTTCACGATATATTCTGTCATCTCTATTTAAATGATGAACATCCCCGGTTGCAACTACAATCTTACCAGCATCTTCTGTAACTCTAATAATCTTTTTTAGATGTTCTAAAAGCTCAGCTTTAGAGCCAAAATCTCCCATTTGAAGCAAATGATCATAAACTTCAGGAGGTTGAACCTCAACATAATCATAAAAATTTATAATATTAGTAAGCTCTTCATCACTCTTGCTTCTTGCTTCAGTAAAAACCTCAGACTCATAACACCCACTACCTATTAAAAGTCCTTCTCTTAACTCTTCTATTTTACTTCTAAGTATTCTTGGAGTCTTATATAAATAAGTAGTATTAGCCAAACTTACTATTTTAAATAAATTCTTAAGTCCTATTTTATTTTTTACAAGTATATTTACATGATGAGCACGACCATACTTATGTATTTCATTTTTATCTACTAATTTATCCAAATCACTAATTATTTCAAAATTACGAGAGATTAATTTTTCTAACATTTTATGAAATACTAGTGCAGTCCCTTCGGCATCGTAATCTCCTCTATGGTGTGATTCTTCATCAAAAGGAACGTTATATCTTTTTACAAGTGCGGATAGACTATGTCTTGCATATGTATTATCCATAGTTCTAGACAATTCTAATGTATCTATTACAGTGTTTTTAAATTCTCCTAAATTATATTTATGGTATGCCATTTCAATAAAAGATGTATCAAATTTTGCATTATGAGCAACCATTGGCAAATCTTTAACCCATTCTTTAAATGATTTTACTGCTTCTTCCTCATTACGTTTACCTATAAGCATCTCATCAGTAATACTAGTAACTTCAGTAATACGTTCAGGAAGTTTTCTACCAGGATTAATTAATTCATCATATTTTTCAATTATTACTCCCTTATGAATTTTAACCGCACCAATTTCAATAATAGAGTCTTTTCCACCAGCATTAAATCCTGTTGTTTCTAAGTCAAATACTACATAAGTATTATCCATTAAATTACTATCATCAGGTCTAACTACTATTTTAACAGTATCATCTATCATAGTTATTTCAGTACCATATATCGCCTTAAACGGTTCTTCACCATCACTTAACTTCTTATTTACATCACATATATAATGATAAACAGCAGGATAAGCTTGACATCCATTGTGATCAGTAATAGCTATTGCTTTATGACCCCATTTATGTGCAGTTTTAGCAAGTTCTACTGCATCTAAAACACCATCCATCTGACTCATCATAGTATGAGCATGTAATTCCACTCTTTTTAAAGGAGCATCATCTATTCTTGATTCTAATTTTTTATCACTTATATTAATATCATTTATAACTAGAGAATCCTCATTAGAATATTTATCTTCTTTTACATTCCCTCTAAATTTATAAAATGTTCCAGTTTTTAATAATCCCTTTACACGCTTTGTCTCATCATCGCCGTGCAAGAAAATTTTAGCATACATACTATCTGTATAATCAGTTATCTTTAGTGTTATTATTCTAAGATCAGTACGAGTTTCCCTTACATCAATTCCAAATATACTAGCTTCTACCGTAACATTATTCTGTACACCAGTAATTGTATCAATTCTAATACTGTTAGTATCAATTACTCTGCCTAATATTGCACGCTCATCATCAACAGTTTCAATAGGCTTAGGTGTATATTTCTTCTTATATAAATTTTCAATTTCTACAACTTCATCTTTTTTCTCAAATCTCTCTTTACTTACTTGACTATTACTTGCAATAGTATTTTCAATTTCCTTTGCAACTTCATCCTTAGAATCCTCATCAATAATAGAGGTAATATCTATATTAAATCCTGCATTATTAAATGACTTAATTAATTTTGATTTAATGGATAATAATTTATCATTCTCTGCTTTAGATGCGACATAAATAGTTAATGTATTATCACTAATCTCTATCTTATCAGATAAAAACATAGATAACATTGGACATTTCTTACTAAATCTTTCTATAAAATATTTAAAGTAATCTACTACTAAATCATTATTCTTTACAATTACATTTACATTAAGCGAAATATGTAAGTCTTTGTAATAATTTACCAAGCAACTATATAGCTCATCATAAATATTAACAGGTAATATATTATTAATTTCTATATAAAATGTATATTCAGTATGATCCATATTACCTATAATCTTTATAAGTCTACCTTCATTAAAATATTCATAATAACTATTTAATTTTAAATTATCAATTAATAATTTAAGCTTACTATCCATTAAAACCACCATATTTTATTTTACCATGAAAAAAAGTAATTTCATTACTTTTTTCTACATTTTTTACTATTTTATTACTGCTTAGTTTAAAACTGATTTATTTAGGGTTATTACTTGTTGGACACCTAAACCATTACTGTCATCATTTCTTCTATAGACAGAACAATAACAAGAACTCCCATACATATTTCTATTCCATTCATCTTAAGTGGATTAAAGCCATTTTAAGATTTTTATATTTTTATCCTTATAACTCTACGTTAAATACTATTTAAATTAGATACATTTAATATTTTTTAATTCATCGTTTTAATAATCATCTATTGATTGTCCAATTATTATATTTTGCTACTTTTGTATATATGCAATAATTGCTTTCATCTTATTATCAACATTGATATCAAATATAATTGTAAAAATTCATCATCACTAATTTCAAATATATTTTTATTTAGCACAGCGCCACGACCAATAGACGAATTTAATTTTCTTAATTTTAAGAACTACTATTAAAGAGTATTATTGTATTTTAAATCATTATTCGTTCTTGTGATAACGTATCTCCTAGCATCATGTTTGATATTTTTTGAAACAAGCTATCACCTATAATCTCATTAGATAAAATATCTTTTAAATTTGCACGTACAAAAAATTCACCATCTATCTCTTGAGTAGTACATTCTACTCCAATATTATTATAATGATTTATAATTTGCATAGCTTGTTCCTTATTCACACCACGATAAGAAATATACATCTTATTATCAAAACAACTAATATGTAATTTTCCTAATCCATTATTTGATTTATTATGTTCGCTAAACAATTTATTAATAATTATTTCAAAACAATACTTTTTATAAGAATATTCCACTTTAAACATATCAGCTACACTCATTGTAAACAATTCCTTTTTAAACTCTACCAAATCATTTGCATAATCTATCATATCTTCATTATCACTATAATTATTAATAATTAGCCAATTTTTTTCTCGCCTTACTTCATCTTTATCAAATTTCCTACCAGCAATATGTTGTTTAACAGCAATAATCGCATCAATAGTCTTAGAAACATCAATCTCCTTAGGATTCTGTTTCTTATATTTTTGCTTAAACATTCTTAATACTTCTCTTGTTTTATCTTTTTCACTTTTCCAGTCTTTTGAAGAAATAGTTCCTAATTCAGGATACAATAAAAGCACATAATTATATAATTCAAGCAATTCAATACCTTCAATTTTATCAATATATTCATCATCATTTTGAAGTAGTCTATCAAATGGTGTAGTTCTTTTTTCTTTTTCAATATTTAAATTTATAAGTTCATAATCTTGATTAATTGGATCAATAATTTCATTATCATTTGTTGGATCACTTTTAAAAATACCATTTATGCCATATTTATTATCGTCAATCCTTACATAATTAAGAGCATGTTGACCTTCATGCCATCCATATTTAACAGAATCAATTCCTACTCGTTTAAGTAATACGTGCAATAACTCTGCATATCCAACGCACACCATGTATTCATTCTGCAAAATTAAATAAATGGATCTACTTTGATCACCTGAATTATCATGTTCTTTATACTTTTTAAAACTTTTTACAATATTATATATAGCAATATATCTCTCATATGGACTTAAATTACTGCTTTTTATATCTTCAACAAACAAATCTAATGTTTTGTTAATTAGTAGCATTTCTTTTCCACTCATCGATGTCAGTTTACAACCAGACTCAAATTCTACATATTCTAAATCACTAATTTGTTGTAATAATTCTGTTTGTATTTCCTCTAATGGCATTCTAAAAACAAGTTTTATATCTTTTTTTTGCTTTTTTATGATACTAATTAAAGCATTAATTTTTTCAACATCAATTTGGTCAATATTCTCTTTAAAATGCCCAGTTCCGTTTTCAACTGTTATATAAATTCTCTTAACGCTATTTTCAAATTGAGAAATTATATAGTCATAATAGTTAAAATTATTAAACTGATTAATATTTAGAAATATATTGCTATCATCATTTTTGCCATAAGCATCTACAACTTTTTCATTAATTTTCTCCCTAAGTTTTTTTGCACCAGCACTATCTTCGTTCATTAATACACCAATATCTACAAGTTCCATAATTTTATCTATCGGATCATTAATAAAACAATTTAAATCTATATCTTTAATTGTAATGCTTCCCTTTTTTAATGATAATATCACTAAATCTATATCTCTTTTTAACCAATCGGGTGAATCTTTAGTTAATAAAAAATTGCCATCAATACATATACCAACTAAAAAAGTAACACTTTCAGAAACATCAATTTCATTTTCAACTATATATTTTATTAACTTATCAACCAAATTATTACTTATTAAATAATCTTTCATTATAAAACAGTTACTATAATGATAATCAGATAGTAATGTATATACTAATTTAAAATTATCATCATTAATCTCAGTAATTATAATAGAATTATTTTTTAAAGCATTAATAAATATTGTATTTATTTCTTCAGTTCGTGCAAAATCAAAATTATTATATAAAAACATTAATTGCTCAAGATTATTACACGCATTACTTAATACTTTATTACAAGTTTCAACTGATACTTTATTAGATTTTAATAACTCTACTAACAATCTAAATCTATCATCTGAATTAGCGTTATCACTAATTAGCACAATTATTTCATCAGCATCGTAATTACCTTCATTATTTTTTAAAAATAAATTTATATTATCAATATTTTTATCTAAATACATTTTTCCAATTATTTTATTATTCTTACTAATACTATCTGGTAAATCTTGATAGTCAAATTTATCAACAATAATTTTATATAATTCTTTTATGTCAGAATTAGAAAGATCACTTCTATTAATAAATACTTTAACATAATCTATATCGCCAGTCATATCTATGAGTTTTAAAAATATATCCTTTTGAATTAAATCTACTTTATTTAAAATAATATTTTTAACTCTACTATCCTTCAGATATTGATTATCATTATCAATCAACCTTTTCAAATAAAAAACATTTCTTTCTAAATTATAAATAATATATTCAATATATTGTTCATATCTATTATCTACCGCATTATTATAATTAAAACCTTTTTTTAATGCATATTCAATTATCTCCCATGATAAATCATTTAAGGGTATTTTATTAAGATTATTAGCATTAATATTTATCATAATTTTATACTTTAACTTCATAAACTTGCACCCTTTCAATGTTTTATATTACTAGCTTTCAATAAAAATTTAACACGTTTTTATTGTTATTTAAAGTTTTTTTAATTACAAAGTAATTGTCGATTTAAGTAAAAAGACTATACTGGTCTCGTAATAATATGTATTATGAAAAGATAATCCATGAATAAAATATAGTTATTCAAAAATCAGTGGACAAAACATACTATAGAATAAATAGTACAGTCATAATTAAAGCATATATATGATGGTTGTAGTAATTTAATAATTAACAAAGATATTATACAAATTAAATTATTAATGAATTTATTTAAAAAAATAGGCAACGAAATAAGCATTAAAGTCAAAAAAGATGATATAAATTTTAATGAGTATAAATTGTTTGTTTCAAAATAGTAAATAAATTTATTACAAATAAAAAGACAAGCATTATATCTAAATTTTTCTAATTTAATGTTTATTTATTAATAACACATTCTTGTTTATTATTATTTATATTACAAACTACTTTAGATGTTTCATTATAATCATTACTTTCAAGTAAATCTTCTTCTACAAGTTTATCGATAGTAACTTCTAAAGTAGATTCATCTAGGAAACTATATTCAGAATTATGAAGATTAAAATATGTTTTAGCTGCTATTATTACATTTTCTGTATTTGCTTTTGTCTCATTAGCCTCACTTTTCTTTAATATGTGTTGTAAAGTAGGATAAGACACTAAAAATATTACTGCTAGTGTTAATACTACTGCTGTTATTTCTATTAATGTAAATCCTTTTTTATTCATATAATCACCTTTACTTTATATAAATTATATAATAAAAAATATATAATTGCAATGAAAAAAGCTTATAAAAATAAGCTATATATTATATATTAAAATTCCAACTACAACACACAAAATAATTGAAAGTAAATTTAATATTAATCCTGCAATTTTACATCCATCTTTAGTACTACTACCAATTCCAAGGAAAAATCCAATTATAGATAATATTGAAGGTACTGGTAAGAACATAATATAAGCACCCATCTTCATTGCTGAAATATTAGTAGTATATCTAGAATAAATATTATTAATACTTTGAGAGTAATAACTAGACAATCCTAACGCACAAACTACTGATATAAGTGCAAAAACAATTGCAAGTATTCCAAGAACTAGACTTGCTTTAGATGCACCAGATGTTTTCTTCTTTGGATAATCATTTGCAGTATTATTTAAATCATTATTTGTTGATGTTTGTACTACATTTGTACTTATAGAATTACCACATTTTGGACAATATAAAGTTCCCTCAGATAATTCTATACCACATTTTGGACAATATTTCATATACAACCTCCTACTATATAAAGTATACAAAATTTTTTTTATTTTGACAATATATATATATATTAAATAATAAAAAAGCTAAGCTATAAGCTTAAGCTCTTGATGCATATTTACCATCTTGAGTGTATACAACAATCTTTTCACCTTGTTCAATAAATAATGGCACCCTTACAGTTAATCCTGTTTCAAGTTTAGCATCTTTAGTTGCATTAGTTGCAGTATTTCCTTTTACTGCAGGCTCTGTTTCTACAACTTCAAGTTCAACTTTTTCAGGCATGATAATTCCTATTAATTCACCTTCATAAAATGAAAGTAACACATCTAATCCTTCTTTTAAATATAATACATTATCACCTAGTTGATCCTTTGTTAAATCCATTTGTTCGTATGTTTCCATATTCATGAAATTGTAAGAATCTCCATTTGCATATAAATATTGCATTCCTACTTTTTCAATCATAGCTTTTTCTAATTTTACTCCTGAATTAAATCTTTTTTCAACAATTGATCCAGTTCTTAAATTTTTTAATTTTGCTTGAACAAAGGCAGCACCTTTTCCAGGTTTAACGTGTGAAAAATCTAACACAGTATATATATTACCTTCAAAAAGGATAGTCATTCCATTTTTTATATCATTTACATTTATCATAAAACGACTCCTTTACTATTTTTCTTCTTTATGAGTAGTTACTTTTCTACATTTGCTACAAAATTTATTTAATTCTAATTTCTCAGTTGTATTTCTTTTATTTTTGGATGTACGATAATTTTGTTCTTTACACTCTGTACATTTTAAAGTAACATTTCCTCTAGCTTCACCTTTTTTTGCCATAAAAATTGCCTCCTTCTTTTAAACGCCTCTATATTTTACCATATTATTGGTAAAATTCAAAGTATTTTTCAGTAATTTTTTTAGTTATTCTCATATTTACCTTAGACATTCCATTATAATCTGTATTTGGTCCACCAACATCTGGTGATATTACTGTAAATGTAATTTTTGGAGAGTCATATGGTGCATATCCTGCAAATGATGCTGATATTGTTTCTGTATCTATCTTTCCATCTGAATCAGAATCAATAAAACTTTCTGCTGTTCCTGTTTTTCCTGCAACGTTTCGCGAATACTCAACATAACCACTACCTGTTCCACCTGGAGCAACTACTTGCTTAAATCCTTCATGAACTCTATCTAGATATTCTTGTTTAGTATCAACTGTATTTAACTCCTTAATCTCAAAATCTTTTATTTTATTTGATAAGGCATCTTTTGTTTTTCCATCATATATTTCTTTTAACAAATGTGGTTGCATTCTTTTTCCATTAGTTGCAATAGTTGAAATATATTGTGATATTTCAATTGGGGTGTATGTATCATATTGCCCTATTGAAAAATCTAGTAAATATCCTGATAATGTATTTTCTCCCTTATATCCCAATGACTCATTAGGAAGATCTATTTCTGTTTTCACACCTAATCCAAATTGTTTAAATGTATTTCTATATGTTTCAAATGCAGACTGATCTAACTTTAGTGGTCCATCATATACATAATTACCTTTTCCAACTTTAATAGCTGTTTGAAATTGATATGTATTTGATGAATATTTTAGTGCTTGAATATCATCTATATTTCCGTATTCATGATATGAACATTTAAGTGGAGTTGCAGCTATTTTAATACAAGCATCATTTCTAATCTCACCAATTTTAAGTGCTCCTGCATTATATCCAACAATGTGGGATGCACCTTTTACTACTGATCCTGGTGTTACTGATGAAGTTATAACTCCTGGTGTATAATCTACTACTTTATATCCACCTGCTGAATCACTAACTATTTTTTTACCTGCCATAACGAGTATCTCTCCATTATTAGGATCAGTTATTATTACAAATGATTTATTAAAATATTCAGTATTAGGCTCAGTCTTTGCGGCTAGTAATTCTTCTGAAATAATATCTTCTACTTGTTTTTGTAATTCTATATCTATAGTAAGAACTATATCATTTCCTCTTGCGCCACTTTTTATTTCCTTAGAAGATCCGTCATTCATAATTTCGTATGTTGACTTTTCACCTTTTAAATACTCTTCATATTGATACTCTAAATAACTAGTTCCAACCCTATCAGTTCTAGCATACCCTTTATCTAAATAAAATTGTTTTAACTCTGATGGTATACCATTTTCTGATGTTGAAACATTTCCTAAAATTGTTCTTAAAGTATCACCATATGGATAACTTCTTTGCCAATCTAATTTTATATTAAATCCCGGAATTAAATCAATGTTTTCTGCAACCCTGGCATACTCCTCATCAGTTACTCCTTCGTTTTTTATATTCTTCTCTACATAAGAATACCCCTTATTCATCAGATAATATATATACGCAGCTTCTCTATCTCTTTCATTTAACGCATTTAATTCCTCATCAGTTACTCTTTTCTTTTCTAACTCATATATATCGTCACTAGTAATTTTTCTTTCTTTTACTTTATTCCATTCTTTATCTTTTATTTTAGCACGTGCTTTTTTACGATTGCTTTGTACCCAAAACGTTCTAATTGCATCATCATTTAATTTAGAATAGTCAACATCTATCATATCCGCCATTTTATATGAAAGTGCTAATTCTTCTTTTGTTGTAACCCCAGGTACTTTTTTATAATAAATTGTCTTTACTGACTCATTATCGACAATTATTTTACCATTTCTGTCATATATTCTACCCCTTGGAGTACTTTGACCATCAACAATTTTCTTAGTTAATCTTTTAAGTTCTACCTCATAATCATCATATTTAACAACTTGCATATATACAAGTTTAGCTATAAGCGCAAGCATTAAAATTGATATTAATACAATTAAAAATTTATATCTTCTTTCAATTACAAATCCGATTTTTTCCTTTCTTCTTTCTACAGTTTTATTTATCGGCTTATTTTTTTTATTAATTATCTTTTTCTTTTTCTCGTGTCTTTTTTTATTTATTTTCTTCATATAATCTATTTGCATAATCGTAATTTATAATTGAGAAGAAATTATTTATGTATTTTAATCTATCATTATAGTAAGTCAAATAATATGCATGTTCCCATAAATCTAGTGCAATTAATGGCATCATATCATAACTATATGGATTATCTTGATTAGGTAGATTAATAATATCAAATTTATTATCCTTTAAAACTAAAAATGTATAACCTGATCCAACTAATTTATTTGCAGTATCAATAAATAATTTTTTGAAGTTATCGTATGTTCCATATTGTTTAATAATATCATCTAATAATTTATTATTAGTATATGGTTTATCATTCATACTTCTAAAATATAATTCATGATTATAAACTCCACCTGCATTAACTAGTATTTGACTTCTTTTATCTTTATCGAATGAATCAATATTTTTTATTACATCTATAACACTACCATTATAATCTTTAATAAGATTATTTAAATTATCAACATATTTTTGATAATGCTTATTATAGTGTAAATCTAAATTTTTATCATTAATAACTGGTTCTAAAGTACTATAATCTAATTTTATTTTTTTAAACATTTTATCACCTACTATTATTGTATTCATCATAATTATATTTAATCATATAATATCATGGTGAATATATGAAAGATCAATTAATTAAAAATTATATCAATAAGTTAAATATTTCTGATATAGAAAAGTTTGCTTTAAATAATAATATCAATTTATCTAATAACGAAACGAATGTTATTTATGATATTATGAAAAAGAATTATAAAGATATTTTAAATGGCAATTATGATACTTCTTTTAAAATATTAAAGAACAATTTAAGCAATGATAATTATGAAAAAGTTAAAAACTTATTTTTTAAATATAAAGAAAAATATCAACATTTATTATAATAGTCTTCTATATCATTTATAAGATTAGAATTAAACTTTTTATTTCTTATCATGTCTATTTCGAATAAATATGGTGGATAACTTTTATCGGTGCCAGTATAAGGTGTTTCTAATATTTTAGGAATGCCTTTTAATTTTTCATGGTATATAACTTTGATCAAGTTATCAAACCCAATATATCCATATCCGATGTTTTCATGTCTATCCTTATGAGTATTAATTTCATTTTTACTATCATTAATATGCACAACAGATAATTTATCTAGCCCTATTATAGCATCAAACTCATCTAGAACTTTATCGAAATTTGCAAGATCATACCCTGCATCATTTATATGGCATGTATCTAAGCATACTTTTATATGCTTATTATCTACACCATCAATAATTCTTTTTATCTCTTCGAAAGTCCTACCTATTTCACTACCTTTACCTGCCATAGTCTCTAAACAAATATCGACATCATTATCATCTATAATAGCTGCTTTTAATACTTCAATTATATTTTCTATTCCCTTATCAACGCCAAGTCCAACATGACTTCCTGGGTGCAATACTAATTTATTAATACCAAGAAAATGTGCTCGAGATATTTCTTGCTTTAAAAAATTAATATTAAAATCTCTATTCTTATCATTTGCAGGATTAATAATATATGGAGCATGTATTACAACATTATTTATATCTATATTTTTTTCTTCCATCATTTTTTTTGCTTCTAAAGCAAGACTTTCATCTAATTCTACTCTTTTTGTATTTTGTGGTGCACCTGTATAAAACATAAATGTATTTGCTTTATAACTAAGTGCTTCTTTAACACTTTTTACCATTTGCTCATCTTTATTAAATGAAACATGACTACCTATTATTAACTCCATAAAATCACCTAATTAATTATAACAAAAAAACATATTTTTTTAAATATGTTTTTATTAATATTAAAATGTATTTTATAATTGTGAAATGAAAAAGTAAATTCCAGTTTCAATATTACCGAGTTGAATTTAGTCT
>CAMKGA010000006.1 GCA_946412015.1 uncultured Caryophanales bacterium | reverse complement strand
ATAAAAGAACTTCAATCGAAGTTCAAGTTAGGTTGCGGACATAGTCTGCCGTATGGTATACTTTAAATATATGAGAGAAGATATAATTGAATCTAAATTAAGAATTTTAAAAAAGTCAAAATTTCGTTCTAGCTTTCATTTAAGAAAGTATATGATTAATTATATAGATGAAAAAGGTATAAATGTAATAAAACAACATACAAGAGATTTTATAATTAAAAAATTACTAAATACTAATCCTAATGATGGACATCAAACGCCTATGAAATCTCATCCAACTTTTATCGCAATGCATGCAACATCAACTTGTTGTAGAGGCTGCTTATACAAATTCCATCATATATCTAAAGATAAAACACTAACAAATAACGAAATAAATTATATAGAACAATTAATATTAACCTGGATAAAACAAGATTATAAGGAGTATAAAAATGGCCAAAAGAAATAAATTTTTAACAAAAATAATGCTTTTAAATAAATGTAGAAAATTACATATTTCAATTGATTTATTGGATTTTATGATTGATAGAATATCTAATGATTCACTTAATTACGAAAATAAAGAAATTTTAAATATTATAAATATTATTAAAAAGAGTAAAAATAGTGAAGAATTTAAAGATAATATAATCAAATACTGTAAAACAAACGATAAATTATATTTTACAAATTTTTTTCTTTTAGGAACAATTACAGGAAAATATGAATTTATAACAATTTTATATAGTGATTATAAAGGTATTAATTATGATAATTATAAAGATATTAATAATATATTATTAGATAAATTAAAAGATAATTTTTACGAGTATGTAAATTCAAATAATAATTTAAAAAATGAGTTTTTACTAGATGAAAAAAGACAAGATTTAAGGAAGAATTTAGATAAAGATTTTGTGCTTGAGGTATTTGATGATGTTATAAATCCTAAAAAAATAAAAGCTTTTGATGTTAAAAGCACGTGTAAGAAAATTGCATATGAATATATTATAAATGTAATAGGTATTTATAAAAGTGATATACTTAACAATTTTGATTTTATAATTTATGATATGAATCAAAAAACTAATGAAGATATAAATATAAGAAGAAAAAAATTTTTAGAAAGAAAAAATCTATCTAAAGAACAGATGAGTAAATTAGATAATTTAGATGAATTGAGAAATAAACTTAATATAATGAATACGAATGAATCATTAAAATTAATTGATAGATTAAATGAAATAAAAGGTAATGAATTATATAATATAGAAGAAATTGAAGATATTTACCTAGAATATGAGATATTACTTAGAGAAGAGATGCTAAACAAATTATATAATCCTAGTAGTAATTATACACTAGTTGAAGATTTTAGAAATTTAAGGCCTCAATTAGTACATTTGTTATTAAGAAGTCCAGAAAGATTTAAAGATAAATTAGAGCAAGATTTAAAAGATAAGATAATTAGTGAAAGAATAATTAAAAATGAGTCAGATGAATTAACAAAAGAAGAATTAGAAGAATTTGAAAAAAGAAAACATTTACTTGATAAACAGATGGATTTTTCTGTAGTTAATCAGTATTATGAATCAGGAAAATTTTTATATAATGATGCAAATGGTATTAATAGTTATATATCTGATACATCAAATCAAATATCAACTACTTACTTTGATCCAGTTAGTTTTATTAATGAGTGTAGTGGATATATCGGATTTATGGGAATAGGTTTTAATAGTGATGGTGTTCCTTTAGAATCAATCGCACTATCTTCTAAAAATTATATTACAACAAATAAAGGAATATATAATATAGAATTAAATGAAAACAATGATTTTAAAAACTTAAGTAATAATTCAAAAGAAATAGAAATTAGTCCATTTAAATCAGAGATAGTACTATTTAGAAGAAATATTGATAGTGATACTAAAGCTAGTTATTTATTTGTTATTGTAAGTAGTGATGAATCACGTAAAGAACAATCGGAAAAAGCTTTAGAAGAAGCTATTATGATTGCAAATAAAAATAATTTAAAATTAGTTGTATATGATATTTATAAGATAAAGAAAAGCTATGAAGAATATATGAATAATAAAGATGATGTAAAAATAGATGAAGATAGTAAAAAATTATGATTGGAGCTAAAAAAGTGTTAGTAATACTTACTTTTACTAATATTTAACTAAATACATAAATTTGCAATTTCTTTAAATAATAGTATAATACTTTCCGAAAGGAAATTTTATGAAAAAGAAGTATAAAATTATTAAAAGTGGAATAGCAGCTGGAGCAATGATAGCCTCTTTAATAACATCTGGTTGTAGTATGGACGTTGAATGTAATGTAAACGAGCCACATGCTCATATGTATGTTGATAAATATACAGGGCTTTCTAAATATATTTTAGGTGAAAAAGAACAAGTATCAGATTTTGTAAGACAAGAACAGTATTCAAAATTAACCGATGATTTAAAAATTATTTGTGAATATGATTTATGTACTATAAGTGATAATAAAGAGAACTTTTATTTTCTTGTAGATAAGATGGGAGATACTACAAGAGAAGAGTTTAAAACTGAATATGTATATGGTTATTATGTTGGATGGGGATTTGGATATAATCCTATGCGTAACAAATATGAATACTTTTTTGGAGGACATACAGGTTATCATTGGGAAAGTGATTGGAAAGATATATCTTTAGATGAATACACTGATAATCCAGTTAGAGATACATATTATAAAATTAGATTATATAAAATCAGTGATGGAAAATTAGAGACTAGATTGTTTGATTCTGTTGATGAAATAGATGAAGAATATAATTATTTTAATGAAAATTATGTTGTTGAAAGACAAATTACTGATGAATATTATTTAAGTGAAAAAAATAAAGGTAAATAGAAATATTTATGCTTTTTTTATATATTGTGATATAATCATATGGGGAGATATAATGAGATTAAAAAGTCCTAAGGTAGTTAAATGTATAGATTATAATTTAAGTGATGCGATTAATGATAATATATTTGAAAATTATATATTTACAAGTAATATAGAAGGTAATTTTAAAATAAAAGATATTAAAATAGATAGCTGTATATTTAAAAATATTGATTTTTCTAATATAGAATTTATAAATATAGAATTAATTGATGTTATATTTGAAAATTGTGATTTATCTAATAAAGTATTTGATTTTCAAATGTTAAGTAGAGTTAAATTTATAAATTGTAAAATGACTGGCATTTCATTTATCGAATCAAAGCTAAATGATATAGAGTTTTTATCTTGCAAGAGCAATTATATTAATTTATCTAGTGCGAAGATAAATAATATGTTAATAACAACTAGTGATTTATCATATTTATCATTTCTAGATACTAAAATAAAGAATATAGAATTTGTTGATGTTAACCTGTCAAATGCTGAGATAATTAATACAAAAATGAATAATGTAGATATATCAGCATGTAAAATAGATAATATTAAGTTTGATAATTATTCATTAGAAGGTGTTATAATAGATTCATATCAAGCAATGGAACTTGTTAGATTTTTAGGAGTTAAGTTTAAATAGGAGGATTTATGTTCAGTACAGATTATGAAATAGGTGTTGATAATTTAGATAAAAATAGAATTGTTACTGATAAAGAGATATTTAGAATATTAGAAAATACTTTCGCAAAGCATACAGACTTTTTAAAAGTAGGATTAGAAGATATTATTAAAATGGGTTATACGATTGTTCTTTTAAGTTGGAAATTAGAGGTAAAAAATAGACCTAAATTTGGTGATAAATTAAAGGTTAATACTTGGGTAAAAAAAACTGATAAAATGTATTTTTATAGGGATTTTGAAATTACTATAAATGATGAGGTAGCTATTATTGCTACTAGCAAATGGATGTTACTTGATATTAAAACATTTAAACCAGTAATGAATCTAGAACTTATTAAAAAACAAAATCCAATTGATAAAGATGTATTTGAAACAAGAGATATAAAAAGATTAAAAGAATTAGATAATTACTCAAATAAATTGGATTATTATATTAGAAAAAGTGATATTGATTTAAATAATCACGTTCATAATTTAAATTATTTAGATATGGCTCTTGAAGTTATCGATGATAAATACTATACTAATATTGAAATAGAATATTTAAAAGAAATTAAATATAATGATAAAATAAGTATTATGAGTGAAAAAATAAATGATAAATATTATATAAAAATATATAATGAGACTATTGGTGTTACATCTGCACTAATTGAAATATATTAAGAATAGTGATATGATATTTTTAACGAATGGAGAAGTTAAGTGAAAAAGAAAACAAACAAAGAAGATAGATTATGGATTAATAAATATAAGGATGCTAGAGCTAATTTAGAGTATCCATCAGGTAGTATGATAGATGCACTAACACAAGTATCTAGAAAATATCCTGAATATTTTGCATATGAATATTTTGGTAAGAAAGTTACTTATCGTAATTTTATGAAACAAATAGAAAATGTAGCTAAATCTTTAAAAAATTATGGTGTTGATAAGGATGATAGAGTAACTATATGTATGCCTTCTACACCAGAGGCTATATGTACGATTTATGCTGCTAATTTAATTGGTGCGGTTGCTAATATGATTCATCCATTATCTAGTGAAAAAGAAATAGAAAATTATGTAAACCAGTCTGATTCTAAATTTATATTAATATTAGATAGTGTACTTGATAAAGTATTAAGTATTAAAAGAAATACTAAATTGCAAAAAATAATTGTAGCTAGACCTGATACATCAATGCCACCTTTAATGCATTATTTATATAAAATAACTAATTATAAAAAGAAAATAAGGATTCCTAAAGGTGATGATGATATAGTTTTATGGAATACATTTATAAGTAGCGCTAAAGATTTTGTTGGTGTATGTTATGAAAAAAGAGAAGCAGGTGATCTTGCTGTTATATTATATAGTGGAGGTACTACAGGAGAACCTAAAGGTATAATGCTTTCAAATTTAAATATAAATGCTCTAGCTTTGGGTGCTCATGAGTTAATTAAACAAACTATACCTGGTAATTCAGTATTATCATTGCTTCCAATATTTCATGGATTTGGTCTTGCCGTATGTATTCATACACCATTATTAAGTGGAATGAAATGTATTTTAATACCACAGTTTAATGCTAAAAAGTTTGGAGACTTGATTAGAAAGACAAAACCTAATTTCTTAGTAGGAGTACCAACCTTATATGAAGCATTATTAAAACAAAAACTAAAAAAAAGAGACTTAGAATGTGTTGAAGCTGTAATTTCTGGTGGAGATATTCTAACACCAGAGTTAAAGAAGAAAGTAGATGAATATTTAAAACAATATGGATCATATGCATCAGTTCGTCCTGGATATGGCTTAACTGAAGCAACAGCTGCAACATGTCTTACTAATGAAGGAGAATACACAGAAGGATTAATTGGAGTTCCATTTCCTGATACATATTTTAAAATAGTTAAAATAAATACATTAGAAGAAGCAGATATTGGTTCTGATGGTGAGATATGTATTAGTGGTCCTACAGTAATGATGGGATACTTAAATAATGAAGTAGAGACTAATCAGACATTAAAATATCATCCAGATGGTAAGTTATGGTTACACACTGGAGATGTAGGTGCTATGCAAAAAGATGGTACTATCGTATTTAAACAACGTATAAAAAGAATTATAGTATCAAGTGGTTATAATATATATCCATCTTATATAGAAAATATTATAGTTAGTCATAAAGATGTATTATCGTGTGCTGTTATTGGTGTTCCTCATAAATATAAAGGACAAGTTGCGAAAGCATATATAGTATTAAAAGATGGAGTAGAACTAACAGGTAAATTAAAAAAAGAAATAATTGAATTGTGTAAGAAAAATGTAAGTATTTATTCACTACCAAAAGAATATGAATATAGGAAAACACTTCCAAAGACTAAAGTTGGTAAGATTGCATTTACCGAGTTAGAAAAAGAAAATCAAAAATAGAATAAAAGGAGTAATTATGGAAAATAAAGAATTATTAAATGAAGAAAAATATCAAAAAACAAATAAAGGATTGTTTTTTGCAGGACTTGGGTTAATTATATTAGGAGTAATTATTTTTATAGTTATGTTTGTCCCAAAAATATTAAGTAGTAGTAAAGTAAATACGGAACAATTAAAACAAAAATTAGAAGAACTTAAACCGCAGTTGGAAAGTAGATATAATGAATTAAAGGCAAAAGGTGTTACTGAATCTTGGGATTATAAAGATAAAGAAGGATATGAGATGGAACAAATTAATAATGCATTGGATCCAAGCTTAAGTACTTGTGAAAGTATATCAACTTATAGTGATCACGAGACTACTCACGAGTATTGTAAAATTAAAGCACAAATTCATGATGCAGAAAGTTCATTTTCTAATGGTAGAATTATGTTTTCACTAGTTCCAGCACTTATGGTTTTAATGCCATGTTTAGCTATTGGAAGCATGCTTATTTTGACATCTAAGCGTAGAAACATAACAGCATATTATATGCAACAAACAATGCCTGTTGCACAGGAAGGAATGGAAAAAATGGCTCCAACGCTTGGTAAAGTAGGTGCTACTGTTGCAAAAGAGATGGCTCCAGTTTATGGAGAAATTGCAAAAGAAATTGGCAAAGGAATTAAGGAAGGTATAAAAGACGAAGATAGTAAATGTCCTGAATGTGGACGTGATATAAAAAAAGATGCTAAATTCTGTGATAATTGTGGAAAGAAGATGTAAAGCATCTTTTTTTTAATATAAAAATATATTATAATAATATAAAAGTAGAAAATATTTTCAAACAAAAGTAATAGGGTGATATAATGAAAAAAGCTTTTACTTTAATAGAATTAATAAGCGTAATTATAGTGTTAGGTATAATATCTTTAATATCTAGTATGTTAGTTATAAATGTTATTAAAAGTGTAAAAAATAATGCTAATAAAAGAAGTATAGATAATTATGGTAAGATAGTAGAAATAGCTATGGAAGAATATCAATCTCGTCACTTAAAATATCCTGATTCTATAGATCAGTTAGAAATAGAATATACAGGTAATGTTATAGAATGTGAGGTAAGAAGAATAAATCCTGATAAAACTATTTATTTATCGGAGTGTAAGGTAAATGGTAAGAAAGTATCTGATAATACAGAAGATGGATATTATCATTATGGTACTTTAGTATTAACTAATGAAGAATATGTAGATAAATTAGGTAATAATATAGAGCTGGCACTAAAAGATTATTATAAAAAAAATAACAAGTATCCAATAAACTATAGATTACTTGATTTACCAAAATTAGATAAAGATGTAATATGTAATTCACAAATTAACACTGATGGAAGTATCTACTTAAATAATTGTAGTGTTAATGGAAAAAAAGTAAAGGATTATACATATGGTAATATATTATATAAGTCATATAAAACTGGAAATAAAATTAAGTATAATGATATGAATTTTTACGTCATAAAGGATTCTGATGAGAATACTGAATTTGTTACTTTATTAAAAGAAGATGCATTACTTATTGATGAAGTTAATGAATATGGTGTAGGCCATGTTAACATGTATCCTAGTAATGGTAATGGTGGATTAGGCAAAGCACATAATCATAATGGTTATGGAGGTATGGCATATTATAGTAGTGCCAATTGTAATTCTTCAGATAAATCAAATTGTAAATCTGATTATGAAAACAGCGAAATAAGGTACGTTATAGATGCTTGGACTAGCGCTAAAATTAAAGTTTCTGATTTACATAAAGATGAACTAGGATATGAATCGCGCTTATTAACTATTGAAGAATTAAGAAATAATTTAGGCTATGGTGAATTAAATGATGTTAATGAAAATGTATATAGTTTTTCATATAGTAAAGATTATTGGTATTGGGTAATGAGTGAATATAATGGTTCTGAATCAGAAGTGTATTGTGTTCTTTTTGATCAAAAAATATCAAATGTTGATGTTACAAATTATGGTGGAACAGTGCGTCCTGTTGTAACACTCAAAAAGACAGCGTTAAAGTAACTACAATTGATTAAGAGTGTTTAATACATTCTTTTTTCTTGATAAAAAATTAATTAACATATATAATATTTTTAGGTGGTAGTATGGATAATGTGAAAAAAATAGTTAAGAACAATTATAAATGGGTAGTATTACTTTTTATGTCGATAATATTTATTGTATTTGCAATCAGAATTAAAAGTAATCCTGGACTTGGTATAGATAATAGTATTTATAATTTTATAAGACAATTTCAAAGTAATAATTTAACATCATTTTTTAAATTTATTTCTAATATAATTGCTTGGAAAGCGATAAGTATAGCTTGTTTAATATTTATACTTATATGTATTATTAAAAAGAGTTATAAATATTGTCCTTTTGTTATAACTAATTTAGTATTTATTATTATTTTAAATTTTATATTAAAACATATTTATACGCGTCCAAGACCTGAATTTATGTTGATTGATGAATATGGATATAGTTTTCCATCAGGTCATGCGATGGTATCTATGGCTTTTTATGGTTTATTTATATATATATTATTTCATGTAAAAATAAATAAATATTTTAAATATATATTATCCTTTCTAATATTTTTGATGATAATGTTAGTTGGAATAAGTAGAATATATTTACACGTTCATTATTTTAGTGATGTAATAGCTGGTTTTGCAGTATCTGTTATTTATTTAATTGTATTTACTAGGTTTATGAAGATTGTAACTAATGAAGGTGTTAAAAAACAACCAATATATAAAAGTTTTTATTATGCTATATCAGGTATATTTTTAGGATTTAAAAAAGAGCGTAATATAAAGATTCATTTTATTGCAATGTTATTTGTTGTAGTATTTGGCTATTTATTAAAAATAAGTGGCGTTGAATGGTGTATATGTATAATTTTGTTTGGACTAGTAATATCTTTAGAATATGTAAATACCTCAATAGAAAATACAGTAGATCTTGTAACAACTAAGTATGATGAACGTGCTAAAATTGCGAAAGATACGTCCGCAGCAGCAGTATTTTTTGCATCCGTAGCGGCACTGGTTGCAGGGTTAATAATATTTATACCTAAAATATTTTTCTAAATGAAGAATATTTTTTCTTTTATTTCACTATTTATACACAAATTTATGTATAATAATAATTAGAGGTGACGTATGAAGGTATTGATAGTAGATGATGAATCAGGAATTAGAGATGTAATAAAAGAATATTGTTTATTTGAAAATTATGATGTAATGGAAGCAGAAGATGGCATGAGTGCTTTAAATGCTGTAAAGAATAATGATGATATAGATATAATTGTTTTAGATATAATGATGCCTAAAATGGATGGTTATACAACATTAAAGGAAATTAGAAAATTAAGTAAAGTTCCAGTTATAATGTTATCCGCTCGTAGTGAAGAGTATAATAAACTTTTAAGTTTTGAACTTGGGGTTGATGATTATGTAACTAAGCCATTTAGTCCAAAGGAACTAATTGCCCGTATTAAAGCTATAAGTAATAGGGGAGTTAAGGATGATAGTAATATTTATAAATATAAAACTCTAGTTATAGATTATTTAGGACATAAAGTAACAATAAACTCAAAAGAGATTAAACTTACTCCAAAAGAATATGAGCTATTAGTCTTATTTGTACAAAATAAGTCAATTGCACTCTCAAGAGAGACACTATTAAGTAAAGTATGGGGTTATGATTTTTATGGAGATGATAGAACAATTGACACTCATATTAAAATGCTTAGAAATAATTTAGGGGAGTATCGTGATTTGATTGTTACTGTAAGAGGAATGGGATATAAATTTGAAGAAGTATAGTTTTAAGACTCATTTATTTATTGTGTTAGTAGTTTTTTCTTTTTTTACTCTTAGTATAATTTGGTTTTTTCAAATAATATTTTTAAATAGTTATTATAAATATTTTAAGAAAAATGATATGAATTATGTATCAAGAGATGTTATAAGAGCAGCAAGTAATGATAAAATTGATGTTAATGAATTAAATATGTTGTCATATAAAAATAATGTGTGTATTGAGATTATAGATAATAAAGACACAAAAACTTCTTATACATCTGTTGCAAATAATAATTGCTTTTTAATAGATAGTAAGGTTGTTAATAAAGCTAAAAATAAATTTATAAAGAGTGATTTAGAAAAAATTACATTTACATCTTATAATTATATTTATAATGATGAATTACTTATTTATGGAAAAAAATTAGGAAACAGAATTATATTTATAAGTACCCCTTTAAATATAATGACATCAATACTTAGTGTAATTCAAAAAGAATTTATTTATGGGACTTTTATTGTACTTACTATCTCACTTGCTCTTGCATACTTTTTATCTAAGAAATTTTCAAATCCAATTGTTAAAATGACTAAAGAAAGTAAGAAAATGGTAAATGGAGATTATTTTGTTAAGTTTAAAGAGTCAAATATTGAAGAGATTAATGAGCTTGCATATACTCTTAATAAGGCAACTAGTGAACTTTCTAAAACAGAGAATTTAAGACGTGAACTTATGGCAAACGTATCACATGATTTAAAAACACCACTTACTTTAATTAAAGCAAATGCAGAAATGGTAAGAGACCTAACTTATTCAAATGAGAAAAAAAGAGAGGCAAATTTAAATGTTATCATTAATGAAACTGATAGATTAAATATGCTTGTTGAAGATATATTAGATTTATCTCAGTCGCAAGCTAAAACAATGAAGTTAGAAATAAAAAGATTAAATTTAAATGATTTAATGAAATCAATATTAACTAGATATAAAGTCTTAGAAGAAAGAGATAATTATAAAATTAATTTTAATTATGATAAAGAGTATATTATAAAGGCTGATATAAAAAGATTAGAACAAGTAATATATAATTTAATTAATAATGCGATTAATTATACTGGAAAAAACAAAATTGTAAATGTAAATTTGAGTGATAATAATAAATATGTAAGAGTAGAAGTTATTGATAGTGGAAAAGGAATTGGTGATGAAGAATTAAAATATATATGGGATAAATATTATAAAGCTGATAAAAGCTATCATAGATTAACTGTTGGTACTGGACTTGGACTTTCCATTGTAAAAAATTTACTTGAATTACATAATTTTAAATATGGAGTTAAATCAAGTAAAAAAGGAACAAATTTCTATTTTGATATACCAAAAGAATAGAGTTTGTTCTTTTTTTGTATAAAAAAAAACAGAATTAACTGTTTTTATCATCAATAAGTATCATAAAGAACAATTGTTTTTTCTTTTGCTTATTATGTTCAATATATGGATCATATTCCACTTTTTCATTTTGAAAAAATATTTTTTTAGCAGTTTCAATTGCAAATTTAATAAACCTACAATCTGTTTTATTATTATAATCAAAATCAGTTTCCATTAAATTAGCACTTTCTATATTTACCTTTTCAAGTTCACAATTAAATATTCGTTCATCAAATTTATCCGCATTATCAAATATTTGTTTAAGGTTTAAATTTTTAACAATACATGCTTCTAATTCTGTATAAGTAAAACTTGGTTCCTCCCCAGTATTATATTTAAAATAGTGTAAAAGTACATCTCTAAACATTTCAACTTTTTTGCTATTATAAACATTAATCATATAATCCCATCTTTTATAAATTCTATCTAAGTCTTTTTTTAAATCCTTTAATAATTCTTGATCATATGAAAGGTATTCATTTAAAGAGGTATCAAAATGTTCTATAAATGTAGATATAAAACTATCTATATTGTCTTCGTTTAAATATTCTTTATTAGTTATATTATTGTGAATAATTTCTTCTAAATCTTTATTTTTATAGAATAAATCTTCTATAAATGTTTTTGCTACATAATCACAAAGAATATCATATCCTTCTAGTAATGATTCTACTATATTAAATCCTAAACCTTCAAAAGTATTATTCTTTTGTTTTTCATTTTGTAAAAATATAGTAATTTCAGTTAAAAAAAGTGTGCTCTCAATTCTATATTTCATTAGATTATCATCATCTATATTTTTAGTTAAGTTATTTATTAATACTATAATTGTATCTTTTTCTAAATCGAAATTATTACTTTTTTTTCTACTATTTAAAAAAGTTGTAGCTACTTCATTAATAAGATTAGTATCACTTTTAAATTTTTGAATAAAAAATTCTACAAACTTAAAATTTTTTTTTACATTATCGCCACAGAATAAATACATTTTTTTATCATTGCTTTTTTTTATAACTTCAATCATAAAATCAGTATTATCTTCTAATTGTTCTAATAGTGTAGCATCAATATCGTTACCATTAATATAATCATTAATTAATTTATTATCAAAATTTATCATATTTACTCCCTTTTTAAGGCGTATTATATCAAAAAATATATTATTGTCAAATTACGTTAGACAATAATATATTTTTTTGTTATTATTAATATGGGTGATGTTATGCCAGAACTACCAGAAGTAGAAACAGTAAAAAATACATTGAAAAGACAAATATTAGGAAAAAAAATAATTAGTGTAGATGTACTTTATAATATAATAGATAAACCAGATGTTAATCAATTTAGAAAATTAGTTAAGAATCAAACAATTATGGATATAAAAAGAAGAGGTAAGTTTTTAATGTTTGAACTTAATGATTATTATCTTTTAAGTCATCTTAGAATGGAAGGTAAATACTTTATTGATGGAGATATAACAAAACACGATCATGTTATATTTCATTTTGATAATGGTATTTTAAAATATAATGATACAAGAAAATTTGGAAGAATGTATTTAATAAAAAAAGATAGAGTATATGATGAGAGGCCATTATGTTGCTTAGGGTTAGAGCCATGGGATGATAATCTTAATTGCATTTATTTAAAAGATAAATTAAAAAATAAAAAATTACCAATAAAAACTATATTACTAGATCAAAGTATTATAGTTGGTATTGGAAATATATATGCTGATGAAATACTTTTTAAAAGTAGGATTAATCCTTTAAAAAAAGGTAATGAGTTAAACAAAAAAGAGCTTGATAATATAATTAAATATACTAAAGAAATATTAGAAGAAGCAATAAAAGAAGGTGGAACTACTATTAAAAGTTACGAATCATCTCGTGGAGTACATGGTAAGTTTCAAAATAATTTGCTTGTACATAACCATGAAAATGATAAATGTAAAGTTTGTAAGAGTATTATTAAAAAAATAAAAGTTAATGGTAGAGGGACTTATTTTTGTCCTAGTTGTCAAAAGTGAGGCTATATGTATAAAAATGTATTAGATTTAATTAGTGAAAATGATGCTTTTATTAATAATTTTAAAAGTATTATTACTGATTTAAGTAATGATGATTTATTAAATTTATTATACCAAGAAGATGTTATAAAAGTATGCATAAATAATAACTTATTTTTTAGTAATCTTGATATAATAAGTAAGAAAATAAAGTCTGAGGATATTACTTCGTTAATAGAAAATATAGCTAAATATAATAGGGAATATGTAATTAATAATAAATATAAATTATTTAATTATTATTTTAGTTATAATTTTTATAAAAAATATATAAATTATGGATTAGATAATTTAGATATGTCTATACAAGATATTATTAACTATATTAAAGATTATAAAATAATAATTAAAAGTAATGAGTTAATATCATATTTAATGGGTAATGGATATAAAGATGTTTTAATTAATAATATAGATGTATTTATAAATCAATCAGTTATGCTTATGGATTTAAAGAAGAAATTATCTTTCATAAATAAAAAAGAAAATATTCAAATTATTAATGAGATAAATAAAAGAATGGATAATAATTTAGATATGATAGTTATGGAAATAGTATCAAGTAAGTATGATTATGATTATTTTAAAGAACAAAAGATACTACCTTATATTACTAGACTTATTTATGAATTATGTAGGGAGGAAAATGTAAATTATCACGATATTAAGTATGTTACTGAAGGAGATTATTCTATCTGTTATAAAATAGGGGATAAATTCTTTAAGATAGGGAAAAAAAGAGAGACATTTTATATAAAAAATCATAGAAGATTCCTGCAACCATTAAGAAGAGAAGAAGTAAAAACATTGGATGGTAATTTTATGTTTACTTTAGAGATAAACCAAGCAGTTGATATGAGTGGTATTACTAATAAAGATGTATATGAAGTATATAAGGATTTAAGACGTGATGGGACTATTTTAGCGGATGCTAAAACAACTAATATAGGTAGATTAATTAAAGATAATAAAATATATTTTGATGGTATTAATTATATTGATAAATCTGGAACTGGATTTTTAACAGATGCAGATTATACACTTAAAAAAGGTGATTTAGTAGTTGTTGATATAGATCAAGTTTATGATATAGATGAAATAGATTATGTAAATACTAGCTTAAACTATATTCCTTTTGAAGAAAGGTATAATAAAGAGTTAGATAATAAGATTAGGAAATGATTAGATGGATATATATGTAATGGAATTAATTAAAAATAATAAAGAAGAAGAATTTGTTAATAATTTTAGAAATATAATGAGTAGTTGTCATATTTATATATTAAGAGAGCCAAAAGTTACTGATTTAGTAATAAAGCATGATTTATTCTTTTCTAATATAGATTTGTTTTATAAAAAGTATAGATATGAAAAAATAAAGAGTTATATTGATTATTTTTATAATATTGATAAGAGTTATGTAGAAAATAATATATTTAGTATGTTAAAATTTTATAAAAGTGAAGTAGATTATATAATATTAATTAGATATTGTAAGGAAAAAAATATTGATATTAGTAAATTATTTAAGTATATAGAAGATAATAATATAATACTAGAAAATAATTCGTTACTTAATGTATTATTAAATAATTATAAAAATATAAATATAAAAGATATAGAATTAATAATTAACTATTCAACTAGATTATTAGATTTAAAATATATATTAAAAGAAAATAATACTTATAGTGATTTAATAGACTTGGTTAATAAAAGAATTAGTAACAATAAAGAAATGGTGTCAGATGAGATATTAACTACTATGGTAAGTTTTGGATGTATTAAAGATGATATTATAAGAAATACTATGTTTTATATTGTAAAAGAACTTAGTGAAAATGAAAATATAAATTATAGTGATATTTGTATTTTAAGTAAATCTGGAGCATACTCAACAGTATATCAAATAGGTGATAAAGTAATTAAAATAGGAAGAAGAAGAGATGTATTTACAAAAATAAATAATAAAAGATTTTTGCAACCTTTATATAGAGATGAAGTATTAGATAAAGATGAGTTAGATTTTCTATTTTGTATTGAAATAACTGAGAAAGTAGATACTAATAATATTACTAAAGAGGATGCTTATCAAATATATAAAGAACTTAGAGCCCAAGGCCTTATTTGGACTGATTGTAAAGAGGATAACTTAGGTAGACTACTTAAAGATAAT
Source organism: uncultured Caryophanales bacterium (assembly GCA_946412015.1). GTDB lineage: Bacteria > Bacillota_I > Bacilli_A > RF39 > UBA660 > RUG12438. The sequence continues at coordinate 50,864 of CAMKGA010000006.1, read as the reverse complement.
AAAGTATATTTTAGAGGGATAGATAAAGTAGATAAGAGTGCAACTGGTTATGTAAATGATATAGATGAGGTGTTAAAAAAAGGTGATTTAGTTATCATTGATAATGATTATATATATGAATCTGAAGATTATTATAATAATAATTATTTTCCTCCAAGTGAATATTTTTATGAATTTGAAGAAAGATACCAAAGTGAAATTAAATTAAATAAAATGTAGTAGAAAACTACTTTTTATTTAACTATTTTTTTAGTATAATAAAGTAGGTGATCTGAATGAAAGGAATTAGTAAGAAAATAGTAGAGTCAATATCAAAGCAAAAAAAAGAACCAAAATGGATGCGCGACTTTAGAGTTCAATCATATTTAAAATTTGAACAAACACCTAATCCTGTATTTGGACCTGATTTAAATATTAATTTTGACGATATTACTTATTATAAGAAAGTTACAGATAAAGTAGAAAAAAGTTGGGATGATGTTCCTAAAGATGTTAAAGATACATTTGATAAATTGGGTATACCTGAAGCTGAAAAGAAATATTTAGCAGGTGTGGGTGCACAATATGAAAGTGAAGTAGTATATCATAATATGATAAAAGAATTAGTAGATAAAAATGTTATATTTTGCGATACAGATACTGCTTTAAGAAAGTATCCTGATTTATTTAAAGAATATTTTAATAAGCTTGTTAAGTATGATGAGAATAAGTATACTGCACTAAATGGTGCTGTATGGAGTGGTGGTACATTTATATATATTCCACCTAATACTCACTTAGATAGACCACTTCAAAGCTATTTTAGAATTAATAGTAAAAATATGGGACAATTTGAAAGAACAATAATTGTTGTAGATGAGAATTCTTCTTTACATTATATGGAAGGATGTACAGCTCCTACTTATACAACAGACTCACTCCATGCTGCTGTTGTTGAGATATATGTAAAAAAGAATGCTAAATGTAGATATACAACAATTCAAAATTGGGCTAATAATATTTATAACTTGGTTACTAAAAGAGCTATTGTAGAAGAATCTGGTGTGATGGAATGGATTGATGGTAATATTGGATCATTTGTGAACATGAAATATCCAGCTTGTATTTTAAATGGAAAATACGCTCTTGGTAGATGTATATCTATTGCTGTTGCTAAAGATAATCAAATACAGGATGCAGGTGCTAAAATGATACACTTAGCTCCATATACTAAAAGTGATATTATAAGTAAAAGTATAGCAGTATCTGGTGGAGAAGCAACATATCGTGGTTGGGTAAATATAACAAAAGAGGCAGAACATTCTAATGCATTAGTAAAATGCGATACAATTATTTTAGATCCTGAGTCTAAAAGTGATACAGTACCTAAAAATATAGTTAGTAATTCAACATCTAATTTAAATCATGAAGCAACTGTCGCACGTATAAGTCAAGATAAATTGTTTTATTTAATGAGTAGAGGAATAACTTTAGAACGTGCTAAAGAGTTAATAATAATGGGATTTATTGAAAGATTTAGAGAAGAATTACCTATGGAATATGCAGTTGAGTTAAATGCACTTTTAAAAAATTATTTTTAATACTAAATTTAAATAAAATAAGTAAATATAAATACTAAATTGAAATATTGATATTTAGTATTTTTTCTATTGTAATAAATATTTATTAATATTTAAAAAACTGATATTTGTTTAATAAAAAAATATTTGTTAATATGTCTTCGAAAGGAGATATTATAAATGTTAAATCAAGCAGTGTTAGTAGGTAGAATAGTTAAAGAACCTGAACTTAAAATAACTGAATCTGGTAAGAAGGTATCTAATATTACTTTAGCTGTTCCTCGTTCATTTAAAAATTCAAATGGTGAATATGATACCGATTTTATTTCGTGTATTCTTTGGAAGGGAGTTGCAGAAAGTACAGTATCATACTGTAAGCAAGGAGATTTAGTTGGTATAAAAGGAAGAATACAAACTAGAAACTATGAAGTAAATGATGAAAAAAAGCAAGCTGTTGAAGTAGTTGCAGAGAAAGTCACATTTTTATCTAGTAAGAGACAAGAAGAAGCAGAGTAATCTGTTTTTTTCTTTAGGAGGTATTATGAATAAATTAGAAACAATAAATAAAATATTTGAAGGAAAGAAAATAAGAAGTGTATGGGATAGTAATAAAGAAGAGTATTATTTTAGTGTGGTGGATGTAATAAATGCTTTAGCTGAACCAAAAGATTCTAGTGATTATTGGACAACTTTAAAAAGAAGATTGTTGCATAATGAAAAAAGTAAGCTTCCGACAAAATGTCGGGAACTGAAATTAAAGTCTTTAAAAGATGGAAAACTATATAAAACAGATTGTTTAGATACTAAAGGAATACTAAGGCTAATTGAGTCTATTCCATCACCAAAGGCAGAACCATTTAAATTATGGCTTGCAAATTTAGGTAGTGAAAGGATAGATGAAGTATATGATCCGTCACTTGCTATTGATAGAGCAATAAACTATTATAGAAATAAAGGCTATGATGATAATTGGATAGAATTAAGATTAAAAGGCATACTTAATAGAAAAAAACTAACTGATGTATGGAAAAAAGGAGGTATTGAAAAAGATTTTGAGTATGCAATGCTAACTGATGAAATATATAAAACTTGGTCAGGTATGACTTCAAGAGAGTATAAAAATAGTAAAGGTTTAACTAAAGAATCTTTAAGAGATAATATGAGTGATATAGAAGTAATACTTACAGATTTAGGTGAAGTAACAACTCGTGATATTGCTATAAAAGAAAATCCTAAGGGATTAAGTGAGAATATTAAAGTTGCAAGAAGAGGTGGAAATATTTCTAAGATTACTAAAGAATTGTATGAGAAAGAGATTTATGAGGAATGTATGAGAAAGAGATTTATGAGGAATTGAAATAGGAAATGCTATATGATATAATTAAAATGTTATTGTTAAATTACAATATTTCTAAGGAGTTGAAAATGTTATGAAAGTACTTGAAGTTGAAAGAATAGATGGAGACAGCGTAATAATTAATAGTGCCGATGATTTATATAAACTGATTGAATTACCATTATTAGAGAGTTGTAAAATATTTAAAGAACTTGGTGTTAGAACAGTTATGTCAAGTTGTAATAAGCATGATGTATTAAATAAAGACATTCCCAGAAGAAAAAATGTTACTTTTAAAGATGGAATTAATAGAGATTGGTCTTTTTCAAATGGATATGCTTGGATATTATTGGATTTTAAATCTATGAGTTCTGAAAATCAAGAAAATTTATTGTCATTATGTGATGAAAATAATTTTTCGTTGGTTGAAAAGTTACCAGAAAATGGAAAAAAAGCTTTTTTGGATTTGTGTAAATTAAATAGTGTAGTTCCTTCAAATAAAGAATTAATTGAATTTGTCACTATTCCACGTACAGGTAGGAGTGTTCCAGAAAAATTAATAGCAAGGTATGAAGAATTTGAAAATACAAATCCACGACCAAATGATCCTTTATATGTCGAGTTTTATAAAAAAAAGCATACCTTATTCTTGTTCCCATATATAACACATGGAGTTTTGCTAAGATATCCATTAAACAATGAAACTACTGTGGAAGAAGTTAATAATTATTTTGTTGAACTAGTTAATACTTTTTCAAATCAAAAAGGTAATTCTAACGGTTTTAAAGTAATACGGTAGAGTTGAATGAGTATCACCAAAAACCATTAGTAGGTATTAAATGAAGAATTCAAACTAGAAACTATGAATTAAATGATGAAAAAAAGCAAGTTGTTGAAGTAGTTGCTGAAAAAGTAACATTTTTATCTAGCAAGAGACAAGAAGAGTAATCTTCTTTTTATTATAGTAGGTATTATGAATTATTATAATGAAATATATGGAATGGTTTAAGATTATTCAAAAGAAAGAAATAAAGTTAAAACTTATTTTAGAAATGGGAAAAAAGTATAACAAAAGAACCTTGTTTAGGATGAGATAGTTTTATAAAGTTTTTAGTAATAAGAAAGTGTCAGCACTGCTGACATAATTGAGTTGGAATCACTGTATAGAACTTATAGTATTAAAAGATGTTAATAAGATTAATTATTATATAAACATTACAATAAAAAATAATTATAGACCATTACATGATAAGATTAAATCAAGAGAGTATGAAAGATTAGACGAAGAAACAAAAAGTAAATTAATAAATCAAGAGCAAACTATTGTATCTGATTTTATAAAGAATCCAAAACCATTGCAAATTTCCATAATGTTCCTAGACTTACAGTTTGATAATATTTTTCACTTTCAATATTCATAATAAAAATGGCACTATAATTACATAATTTTTTGAAATGTACTAACTAATAATATCCCCCTCTTATTGACTGTAATTTATTTGTTTGATATACTAAACTTGGGTGATGAAGATGACAGTTAAGCAAGTTATTAGTGATATTAGAACGTATAGTATTTTATCTAGAAATGAAAATTATAAGACTAGATTATATGAGGCTTATGAATATTTAAAAAAAGAAAATGTAAATAGTTTAGAAGAGTTTAGAAAAAGAGATGATTTATTAATTGGAGCATTTACTTATGATGAGATTACGATTTTTGATAGAATTAAAGATCAAAATTATTTAAAAGAGATTAGTAGTGCAATATTTAATATTAATAATAATAGAGAAGAATATATAAATAATCCTAGTATTGGGGATGATCTTGCTAGTTTTGGAAGACTTGGTTATACTCCTAAAAGAGATAAATTAATTAATGAGGGATTTATTGTAGAAGGACTTAGTAGTGAGGAGGCAGCTAGGCATTTCAAATAATTGTTTGTGTACTTTTATTATTTATGATATACTTAATTTGAATTGGAAGGTGCTTTATGAAAAAAGAAAATGTTAGAAAAATAAAAGTTAGTGATTTATTAAGAAAGTATAATCTTAATACAAAACAAGTTTATAATACATTATATCATTTAAATATTGGTGGATGTGATTCTGATTTATTAGTTTATTCTATATTAAAACAAAGTAATTTAAGTGAGGAAGAACTTGCAAAAACTATTTATGATTTGATTTTAAAATGTGATGATTCTACTGTAGATTATGATAAAAATTTGGATGAGAAAATTACAAGGTTTGGTACTAGAGCCTCTGCATTTAATGGCGGACATTGTCATAATAAATGGAATAATGGTATGTTTGAAGATGATGGATTTGGATTTGGAACTGAACCAACATCATTATATGATGAATACGTAGATTCTAATTTTGAGGGAAAAAGAAGATAAACTAGTTTTTATGTGTAAAAGATAGAAGTTTATAGAATAAATTTTTCTGTCTTTTTATTATATACTTGTAAATGAACATTAAAAATGATATATTAATTTTGTGTCAATTTAAATGTAATATGAAAAAAAGAAGCAATGCTTCTTTTAATTAGTTTATTGTTTTTTAAATAAGTCTGCTATATCTATATTTAAAGCTTTACTTATATTTGTAATTGTTATAAAAGAGACGTTTTTAAAATTTTTTTGAGATTCGATTTGTTTTATATAGGAAGTTGAACATTTAGCTTTTTCTGCAAGTTGTTCTTGAGTTAAATGCAATCTTCTTCTATATATTTTTATATTATTGGATAAGTTGTTGTACTCTTCATATAGACTTACTTGATTCATAAAACTCACTCCTAACTAATTTTCTCATATTTTTATTAAATTGACAGTACACTAAGAGTGTACAAATTTGGAGGTTAAAATGTATATAAAATTAAAGAAATTAAGAAAAAAACATGGTTATTCTTGTAATTGTATGGGACTTAAATTAGGAATTACAGGTACATATTATTATTTGATTGAATCAGGAAAAAGAGTATTATCTTATAATAATGCTTGTAAAATAGCTCAAATTTTTAATATGAAACCTGATGATATTTTTTTTGAAGATCATATTAATAATTGACTAAAATAATCTTTTTTTTTTTTACTTATTATGTTAAACTAATTATTAAAGGAGGTTTTATGACATTACCAGCTGATACATTTATTGTTACAAATAAAACAGTATTAAATTCAAGTGATTTAGGCATACTTTTAAATCTTTATCAGCCATTAATTGGTAATGGGTCAGTAAGCCTTTATTATACTTTATGGTCTTATTTAGATAAGATGGAACTTATAAGTAATGAGTGGACTCATCATCATTTACTTACTAATATGCAAATAACAATTAATGAAATAGATGATGCAAGAGTTAAATTAGAAGCAGTAGGTCTTTTAAAGACATATTTAAAAGAAGGAAATATCAATAGTTATATATATGAACTTTATTCACCTATGAGTGCATCAGAGTTTATAAATAATCCAGTACTTGCAACAGCACTTTATAACGCAATTGGAAAATTAGAATACGAAAAAATTATTAATTTTTATAAAATACCTAATCTTAATTTAAGGGAATATAATGATATAACTAAAAATTTTAGTGATGTATTTGGTTTTTCGAATAATGGTATTAATGATAATTTAATTTATGATTTAAAAAAATCAAGGCATAGACATATTGAAATATTATCTAATATTGATCTAAATACAATATTAAATTTAATACCAGATGAACTATTAAATAAAAGAACTATTAATAAATCATTAAAAGAATATATATATAATATTTCTTATATATATAACTATGATAATGATGATATGGTTTCTTTAATTAGAAATAGTATTAATGATATGCATAGAATAGATAAAAAAGTATTAAGAGAAAATGCAGAAAAGTATTATAGTTTTGATAATTTAGGAAAATTACCAAGTTTGATATATAAAAATCAGCCAGAATATTTAAGAAAAAAAATAAGCGATGATTCGAATCGTAGTAAGATGATATATATGTTTGAGGTAACATCTCCTTATGATTTTATTAATAGTAAATATAAAAATAGTAATCCAACTGCATCTGATTTAAGAATAATTGCTCATTTACTTTTAGATTTAAATTTAAAACCAGGTGTCGTTAATGTACTTATAGATTATATTTTAAAAATAAATAATAATAAACTTACAAAGTCATATGTAGATACTATAGCATCACAGTGGAGTCGTAGCAATATAGAGACAGTTGAGGATGCTATGAAGTTTGCTGAAGCTGAATATAAAAAGAATAATAGAAAAAATAGTGTTAAAAAGACTGTTAAGATTGAAAGTAAACCTGAATGGTTTAATCAAGAAATAGAAGAGAATACTGCAACAGATTTAGAAATTAGGGCATTAGAACAACGTATAGGAAGTAGATAATATGGATTTTTTTAATAATTTAACAAATATGAAAAGTGATAAATCTATGCTTGATAAAGAATATGATAATTCAATGAAAGATGAATATTTTAATAAGATAGTATCAAAGCTAAAATTAGATAAAGATTATTTGGAAAAATATACATCATTAATTGAAGAAGCTAGTTGTGAACTTAAAAATTGTAGTAATTGCAAAAACATATTAGAATGTAAAAATAAAATAAAGGGTTTTGCTTATTTGCCTAAGGTAGTAGATGGAAATTTATTGTTTGAATATAAACCATGTAAGTATAAAAAAACTATAATGAAAAAAGATAAATATAAAAAAAATATAAGAAATTTTAAAACTCCAGAAGTTCTTCTTGATGCAAGTATTTCTAAAATATATAAAACAGATAAAAATAGATTTAAAGTTATTAACTGGCTTTTAGATTTTTTAGATAATTATAATGGACATAATAAAGGACTTTTTTTGCACGGTAATTTTGGGTGTGGAAAAACATATTTAATAGCTGCTACATTTAATGAATTATCTAAAAAAGGATATAAAACATCAATAATATTTTGGCCTGAATTTATTCGTGATATGTTTTCATATGATTTTAAAGATTCAGTTGAATATGTAAAGAATGTTGATTTGCTTCTTATTGATGATTTAGGAGCAGAAAATTTAACTGCATATAATAGAGATGAAATATTATGTCCAATACTACAATATAGAATGGATAATCATTTAACAACATTTATTACATCTAATTTTAATATAAATGAATTAAATAGTCATTTATCAAAAAGTAAAGATGGAATTGAAGAAATCAAAGCAGGAAGAATTATATCTCGTATAAATCAACTTACAGACGATTTAGAAATGATAAGTAAAAATTTGAGAAAGTAATTATATATTTTAATGGAGGTAAAAATGAAAGTATTAATAATAAATGGTAGTCCGCATAGTTCTGGATGTACTAGTGTGGCACTTAAAGAATTAGAAAATACTCTAAATATTGAAGGGATTGATACAGAATATATTTATGTTGGTTCTAATAGTGTTAGAGGATGTATTGCTTGTGGATACTGTAGAAAAAATGGAGTTTGTACTTTTGATGATATAGTAAATAAGTTAGCTATAAAATTTAAAGAAGCAGATGGTATTGTAATTGGCACACCTGTATACTATGCTGGTGCTAATGGCCAGGTTATTTCTATTTTGGATAGACTATTTTATAGTACAAGTTTTTCTAAAGTAATGAAAGTAGGAGCTGCTGTAATTTCATCAAGAAGAGCAGGAAGTACATCAGCACTAGATGAGATTAATAAGTATTTTACAATAGCTGGTATGCCTATTGTATCAAGTACATATTGGAATGAGATTCACGGTTCTAAAGCAAGTGATGCTAAAAAAGATTTAGAAGGATTACAAACCATGAGAAACTTAGGTAAAAATATGGCCTTTTTAATTAAAGCTATAAAATTAGGTAAAGATGAATATGGAATACCAAAAATGGAAAGAGATAACTTTACAAATTTTACTGATGGTCTTTAAAAATGTTTAAAAAATGAAATATTATCCATAATAGTATTGGGAGGATAATATGACAGAAAAAGAATTATTATATTTAGAAGATGCAGTAGGACATGAAAAAAATATTATATCAATATGTGATTTTACAATTAATAATTTAGAAGATAAAAATTTAATATCATTTATAGAAGAAGAGTCAAATAAACATACACAAATTTTAAATAATTTAGTTAATAAGTTAGGAGATAAAGTAAATGAATGATCAAATACTTTTAGATAATTATCTTCTTATACTTAAGAGTACAGTTGAGGTGTATGTGCATGGAACCCAAGAGAGTTCCAATGATGATATTAGAAATTTATTTAATGAATCATTAAATGACATATTAGATAGTCAAGCCGAAACCTATAATACAATGGTTAGTTATGGATGGTATCAAATAAATAATGTTGATAATTCTAAATTAGAACAGACTTTAAATAAAATTAATTCTAATAATTAACATTTGGTTGTTATTAAATTTACAAAGTGTTGACAAAAAAATGCCTGCACTTTTTTTTTATATTATCATTATGTAAATAGAGTATTCACTAATAACTATTTTATTTTACTTGTCTTTTTTCATGTGCTATAATTAATTTGAGATGGAGTTGTAAATGTGAAAAAAATTTTAATTATTCTTATTTTTATTGCTATATTAGAATTATTGGTGACAGGTTGTTCAAAAAAAGTTAAGATAAATGAAAATAATGATGAAATAAAAATATTATCATTGTCTGATAAGGATCAATTGATAGTTGGAATTACAGATGATTTGACAAATATATTTGATTATTCTCTAAATCAATTGGCAATTATTGATAATAATAAGAATAAGGAATATAGTATTATGAATAAATATATATATTCAAACGATAATAGTATTACTAATTATATATATGATATGTTTGGTAATGAACTTTATTGCACGAAAGCACATATACTTGCAGTAAGTAAAAATGGTTTTGCACTTATTAAAAAGAATAAAGATAGTAAGATAATTTATGAAATAGTAAATATATTTACTTCCGACGTTTTGAAAAAATATAAATTTGATAATGCAAATATTGATAACGATTTTGTAAGTTATAGTTTATATAAAGATTATTTTATTGTAGATAATAATGATGAAACTTTGTATGATGCTAAAGAAGATATTACATATGAAAATTATCCAACAAACAAAGACTATTTAGATAAGGAAAATATAATGTTAGAAAATGAAACATTGCCTTATTTAGATAATAATGGTAAAATACTTTCATTAAAACATAATTTATATTATGAAAACAATAAAATTTATGATGAAAAAAAACAGGAGTTAAAAGCCTTAGAAAATGTAAAATACATATATTATTATAATAATAAAATTTTTATTTACAGCAAAGATGATATATGCATATTGGATAATAATTTAAATTATCTTTTAAAACCAACTAATATTAGTAATACATTGTTAAAAGAAGTAACTAATTATAATGATTCACTAAATAATGTTATGAATTTTAATAATATTGGCATTTATAATATTAACATAAATTTTACTGATAAAAATATATATTTAATAAAGAAAACTGATAGCGAAAATGTATTTCAATTGTATGTTATTAATAATAAGAATTTGAAAATGAAAAATAAGTATAGAATTAATGTAGAAAATAAGGACAATATAAAGATTACAAATAGTGGTATTGTGGTAACTGATGTGAACAATAATAATACTTTATATAGTGAAAATGGTAAGATAAAATTAAAAAGGGGAAAAATAAAGATTTATAGTGATGATATAATAACAATAAATAGCAAGGGCAATAATTATATTTATAACTTAAGAAAAGAAAGAAAATTAGTGACAAAATAATTTAATGTATCAATGGATACATTTTTTTGTATAAAAAATATTTTTTTATTGCAATATTAATATGAAGTTGGTTTAATTTAAATAATGTATCACAAAAAGTACTAAATTAAAAAAATTGGGTTGACATTTTAAAAAAAATGTGTAAAATAGAGAAACTGTCAAGGCATGAGCCTGGAATAGGAGGAGAAAAATGATTGATTTATTAAAGAGGCATAAATTTATCTATATATTTATGTTAGTAGCGTCTATTATAGTTGGTGGTACATTTTTGATGACTAATGCAAAAGATGAAGCTGGTAAGATTAGTCTTGAGAAAAATGCTACTAAAGTATATGATGGCGTTAGTGAAGATAATCTAGAGGAAGGAAGACTTGCACAAGTAACACTAGATGTTAATGCAAATTCTTATAATCTTGATGCTAAGAATAAGTTAGATATTGTTTTAGTTATAGATAATTCGTCTAGTATGGATAATAAAGATGCTAATGAACAAAACAATCTAGCTCGTAGAAAAGCAGCAAAAGATGCGGCTAGTGATTTTGTTGATAATTTAATCAACGAAGGAAAAGATAATGTTAAGATTGGAATTGTTGTTTTTGGGACAGACATACAATCTTCACAAGAACTATCAAGCAATAAAACAACAATTAATGATTTTATAAGTGGTATTAGTTCTATATATAATCAAGGAACTAATGTTCAAGCAGGAATTGCAAAAGCAAATGATATTTTGTCTGGAGGTAGAACTGATGCTAAAAAAGTAGTTATAGTACTTACCGATGGAGAGCCAACATATTTTAATTATACATATACATATTATAATAAGAAGGGAGAGCAAGTTACTGGAACTGCTCAAGCTGGTAATGGTTATAATAATAATTCTGTGCAAGTTTGCTATGCTAAAAATAAAAATGATAGATGTACTGATTATAGATGGGTTAAACCATCGGAGGCTGCAAAATCGGAATTAGATTCTTTGAAGAGTACTTATAGTGATGCCGATGTTTATACAATCGCATTTGGTAAAGAATCAGGAAATTCTTTATCAGAAATAAATCCAGCTTCAGCCCAAGTTGCAACACCTGTTTATGCTAATTATGCTGCATTAACTGGTGAACAATTAAAAGAAAAATTCAAGGGAATTAGTGATAGTTTAGTTGAATTAATAGGTAAAGATAGTGTTGTAACAGATATAATTCCTAAAGAATTTAAATTAACTGATGGTGCTAAAATTAAGCTAACAGAACAGGGTATTGATGTTGTAGAAAATGAAGATGGTACAACAACACTTACCTGGAATATTGGTAATGTAAATGCTAACACTGATTACAAAATTACATATGAAGTAAAAGCAGACGATAATTATTATGGTAGTATTTATACAAACCAAAATGCTAGTTTAACAACTACTGTAGATGATAATAATCCATATTATAAGGATGAAGAAAATAAAACTATTACTTTAGAATTTGAAAAACCAAATGTTGCAATTCCAATGATTACAAAAGATGATCATTATAGTGAAAAAACAAGTTATGTTGGTTATGCAGAGTCTACCATAAACGGAGAAAGTGTATTAGATAATGATTTAAATGAAAATTTAAAGACTGATGAAAATGTTAGAGTATCAGATAAAGTTATTATTGTTGAAACTGATGATACAAAGAAAATAAGTGAAGATAAATATGAAATTTCAAAAGATGGTGTAAAGCAAGGAACTTTAGTAATGAATGACAATGGAACATTTACTTTTGTTTCAGAAGAAAATGTAAGTGGAGAGGTTGAATTTTTATATTACGTTGAAACAACTTTAAACCCTAGTGTAGAAACTGGTAAAGTCGTAAGTGCAGAAGCTAAAGTTACATTAAATGTATTAAGTCGTTCAAAAGTTAATGTATCTGGTGAAAAAGTATGGGATGATGCTAATAACCAAGACGGATTAAGACCTACAAATATCAATATTACACTTAATGCTAATGGAGTAATAGTTGCTAGAAAAACATTAACAAGCACTGATTGGACATATAGTTTTGATGATCTATATAAATATCAAGTAGGTCATGAAAATGATGAAAAATATTTAATAAACTATGAAGTTAAAGAAGTATCAACAGTTGATGGTTATGTTACAACTTATGATGGAAGCAATATAATAAATAAACATATTCCAAAAGTAACTGTTGTTAGTGGCAAAAAAACTTGGGATGATAATAATAACCAAGATGGAATTAGACCTGCAAGCATTAAAGTAAGGGTATTTAATGGATCAAATTTAGTTGCAGAAAAAGATGTAACTGAAGATGATGGATGGTCATATAGTTTTGATAATTTGCCAAAATATGAAAACGGTAATGAAATTAAATATCAAGTAAAAGAAGAGCAAGTTACAGGTTATGAAACGGTAATCTCAGGTAATAATATTACAAATACACACACACCTGAATTAATTAATGATAATACAGGTAAATTAAATGTAGAAAAAACTTGGGATGATAATAATAACCAAGATGGGCTTAGAAAAGATGTAGAAATAACATTATATGCAGATGGAAATGTTAAAGAGAAAGTAACATTAAATGATGCAAATGAATGGAAATATACATTTGAAAATTTAGCTAAATATAATAATGGAACAGAAATAGAATATACTGTAGATGAAAAAGAAATTGCAGGATATGAAAAAGCAATTACAGGAAGTGTAAGTGAAGGATTTAAAGTAACAAATACACACACACCTGAATTAATTAATGATAATACAGGTAAGTTAAATGTAGAAAAAACTTGGGATGATAATAATAACCAAGATGGGCTTAGAAAAGATGTAGAAATAACATTATATGCAGATGGAAATGTTAAAGAGAAAGTAACATTAAATGATGCAAATGAATGGAAATATACATTTGAAAATTTAGCTAAATATAATAATGGAACAGAAATAGAATATACTGTAGATGAAAAAGAAATTGCAGGATATGAAAAAGCAATTACAGGAAGTGTAAGTGAAGGATTTAAAGTAACAAATACACACACACCTGAATTAATTAATGATAATACAGGTAAGTTAAATGTAGAAAAAACTTGGGATGATAATAATAACCAAGATGGGCTTAGAAAAGATGTAGAAATAACATTATATGCAGATGGAAATGTTAAAGAGAAAGTAACATTAAATGATGCAAATGAATGGAAATATACATTTGAAAATTTAGCTAAATATAATAATGGAACAGAAATAGAATATACTGTAGATGAAAAAGAAATTGCAGGATATGAAAAAGCAATTACAGGAAGTGTAAGTGAAGGATTTAAAGTAACAAATACACACACACCTGAATTAATTAATGATAATACAGGTAAGTTAAATGTAGAAAAAACTTGGGATGATAATAATAACCAAGATGGGCTTAGAAAAGATGTAGAAATAACATTATATGCAGATGGAAATGTTAAAGAGAAAGTAACATTAAATGATGCAAATGAATGGAAATATACATTTGAAAATTTAGCTAAATATAATAATGGAACAGAAATAGAATATACTGTAGATGAAAAAGAAATTGCAGGATATGAAAAAGCAATTACAGGAAGTGTAAGTGAAGGATTTAAAGTAACAAATACACACACACCTGAATTAATTAATGATAATACAGGTAAGTTAAATGTAGAAAAAACTTGGGATGATAATAATAACCAAGATGGGCTTAGAAAAGATGTAGAAATAACATTATATGCAGATGGAAATGTTAAAGAGAAAGTAACATTAAATGATGCAAATGAATGGAAATATACATTTGAAAATTTAGCTAAATATAATAATGGAACAGAAATAGAATATACTGTAGATGAAAAAGAAATTGCAGGATATGAAAAAGCAATTACAGGAAGTGTAAGTGAAGGATTTAAAGTAACAAATACTCATAGTCCAGAAAAAACAAATGTAACAGGTAGAAAAGTATGGCAAGATGCTAATAATCAAGATGGGGTAAGACCAGCAAGTATTATAGTTAAGTTATATGCAGATGGTGCTTACGTTACTGAAGGTGTAATTACTGAAGGTGAAAATAAGAATTGGGCATTTGCATTTACTGATTTGCCAAAATATAATAATGGAACAGAAATTGAATATACTGTTAAGGAAGAAAGTGTAGATGGATATACAACTACTTATGGTGATAATAATACTATTATAAATACCCATGAAACTTCTAAAACAAGTGTATCTGGTACAAAAATTTGGGATGATAATGATAACCAAGATGGAAAAAGACCAGAAAGTATAACAGTAAGATTATATGCAAATGGAACTGAAGTTGCAAAAAAAGATGTAACTGCAGTAAATGGTTGGACATATAGCTTTGATGAATTAGATAAGTATGCAGAAGGAAAAGAGATTAATTATACAATTACAGAAGATGCTGTAGATGGTTATTCAACAGAAATAAATGGATATGATATTACAAATACGCATGAAGCAGAGAAAATAAGTGTATCTGGTACAAAAATTTGGGATGATAATGATAACCAAGATGGAAAAAGACCAGAAAGTATAACAGTAAGATTATATGCAAATGGAACTGAAGTTGCAAAAAAAGATGTAACTGCAGTAAATGGTTGGACATATAGCTTTGATGAATTAGATAAGTATGCAGAAGGAAAAGAGATTAATTATACAATTACAGAAGATACTGTTGATGGATATGAAAAAGAAGTAACAGGTTATGATGTAACTAATACTCACGTTCCAGAAAAAATTACATTTAAAGCGACAAAAGTATGGGATGATAAAGATAACCAGGATGGAATTAGACCAGAAAGTATAACAGTATATCTTTATAAAAATGATGAAGTATTTAAAACTGCAGTAATCAGTGCTGAAAATAATTGGACTTATTCATTTGATGAGTTAGATAGATATGCTAATGGAGTAGAGATAAGTTATAAAATTGTTGAAGAAGAAGTTGATGGTTATAGTACTGAAATAAATTATGATGAAATAGATGAAAATAATATTGTTTCATCAACTATCACAAATACACATACTCCAGAAAAAATTGATATTACAATTAATAAAACTTGGGATGATAAAGATAATTATGATGGATTAAGACCAATAGAAATTACAGTAGATCTATTTAAAGATGGTATTTTATTTGATACAATTATTATAAACGAAAATGATAATTGGCAATATCAAATTAAAGATTTAGATAAATATGCAAACGGAACTGAAATTTTATATACTATTTTGGAACACCCAGTTGCTTATTATGAAACAATGATTAATGGTTTTGATATAACTAATACTCATAATGTAATAGAAGGTAAAGGTAGTGGATATGAAATTGAAGCTCCTAATACTGGTGTTGACACAAATAATAATGATATTACATATATAATCAAAATGATTTTTATGATACTATCTTTAGGATTGTTTTCAAAAAAAATATTAAAAAATTAAGACTGCTTAGGTAGTCTTTTTTTTGTTGACAAATTAAAAAAAATTATATATTATATGTTTGTTATTAAAAGGGGGAAGTATATGAAAAAAAATATATTTGTTGTAATAATTGCTTGTTTTTTAATAACTTTATCTACATTGTTCCTGTTTAATTTAAATAATAAAAAATTAGATAATAAAAAAGTAAAAAAAATAATTAATAAAACAATTGAGAATTCTAAAGACGATATTACAAATGCCAAAGATTCGTATGGTAATGATGATATTATTGGTAATATAACAGTATCTGGAACTGATATAGATGAATATATAGTTAAAACAACTGACAATAATTATTATTTAAATCATAATTTAAAGAAAGAATACGATATTGCTGGAGCAGTGTTTATGGATTATAGGAATAGTGTTGATGATAAAAAAATTCTTATATTTGGACATAATGCTAGGAAATTAGATACGGTACCATTTCATGATTTAGAAAAATATTTAGATGAATCATTTTATAGAGAAAATAAATATGTAGATTTAAAGTTTAATGAAGATACTAAATGGTTAATTTTTTCAGTTATGATTGTAAAAAAAGGAAATAATACTCATATGAAGCTTGAATTTGATGATAATTCTTGGTTAGAACATTTAAATTATTTAAAGAGTAATTCAATATATGATACAGGGGTCGATGTTAGTTTTGATGATAGAATTGTTGTGATACAAACTTGTAATTATCATCCTGAAAATACATATATATTAATATGTGCAAAAAAATATAAATAATTTAGATTTTTCTAATGCTAAATTTGATAGAAAAAAATAATGAAATAATGATTAATGGTTTTGATATAATTAATAAACCTGTAATTAATAAGTAAGCGTAACGTTTGCTTTTTTTATTTGAAAAAACATGTTATAATGTTTTAGGAGGTAGAAAAATGAAGAATTTAAAAAGATTTATATTTATAATTGTTTTAATGTTACTTGTTCCAATATTAATAATTAAAGCGGAAGATAAAAAGGTAAAAGTTTATATGTTTGAAGCAGGTGGTTGTCCTTACTGTGAAGAGGAAGAAGAATATTTAAAAGGATTAGATTCTTATGATAAAAAGTTTGAACTTATAAAAAAAGAGTTATATGTAGATCATGTTGAATGGAAAAAAGGGAAAGATTATGATTTAGGAGTTAAAGTTGCTAATGAATTTAATGAAGCAGGATTTGAAAATGCAACTTATCAAGGAACACCATTTGTTGTAATAAGTGATTTATATGCAACAACATCATATAGTGATTCTCTTGAAGATGTTATAAATGAAGCATATGAAGCTGGAGATAAGGATATTGTTGGATGTTATGAATCAGGTAAAAGTGATTGTCTTGATGATTTAAAGAAATTAAATTCTAAAAATAATACTAATAATAATGATAAAACTAATAAACTAGAAATAAATTATAATATTATTTTAATTGTTTCAATTGTTTTATGTAGTGCTATTATAATAGTTGTATACATATTAAAATCTAATAAAGATAAAAAAGATTTAATAAATGTTATTGAAAACAGTAAAAAAAGTACAACTAAAAAATCTAAATAATTTTGTACGTGAAGTATGGTGGTAATGTGAATAATCAAAATTATATTATTTCAGAAGATTCATCTAGTTTTGTTAATTTAGAAGATATTATATCTAATATAATAATTGATATGAAGTATTATTCTAGTTACAATTTTGTAGGTGAGAAAATAGATGGCTATTTAGATAATTGTGCACTTTTAACTTCATATGCTGCTAGTTATTTAAATGATGCATGCAATCATTTTTTAAAAGATGGATATAAAATAAAAGTATTAGATGCATATAGACCATATAAAGCACTATTACATTTTAAAAGATGGGTTAATAGTGATGATAATAAAATGAAAGATATGTTTTATAAAGACTTATCTAAAAAAGAGTTAATTGAAAAAGATTATATTTCACTATTATCTTCTCATACTAGAGGAAGTACTGTTGATATAACATTAGTTGATATTAAAACTAATGAAGAAATAGATATGGGATGTAATTTTGATAATTTTGGTGATATTGCGCATTATTATTATAAAAATTTAACAAAAAAGCAGTTAGATAATAGAAAGTATTTAAGAAATGTTATGGAAAAATATAATTTTATGCCATTAAATAATGAATGGTGGCATTTTACATTAAATAATGAACCATATAAAAATACATATTTTAACTTTCCAGTAGAAAAATTAAGATAAATATAAATTTTTATTACATTTGCAAGCAATGAAAATTGCTTGTTTTCTTTGACTTTTCTTGAATTTGCGTGCTATAATGTTAAGGGTGGTAACATGGTAAAATATGATGAGAATTCTATCAAAGTACTAGAGGGATTAGAAGCAGTTAGAAAAAGACCTGGTATGTATATCGGATCTACTGATAAACGTGGTCTTCATCACTTAGTATGGGAGATAGTTGATAATAGTATAGATGAGGTAATAAATGGTTACGGTAAAAAAATAAAAATTACAATTCATAGTGATTCTAGTGTTAGTGTAGAAGATGAAGGTAGAGGGGTTCCAGTAGGAATACATGCAACTGGTAAATCAACTCCTGAGGTTATATATACAGTTCTACATGCTGGGGGAAAATTTGAATCTAGTGGATACAAAGTATCAGGTGGACTTCATGGAGTAGGTGCTAGTGTTGTTAATGCATTATCTAAATGGATGAAAGTAAGTATTCGTCGTGATGGCTATGAATATGCTATATCATTTAAAGATGGTGGAAAACTAGATCAACCACTTACTAAAGGAATGAAAACAAGTAAGACTGGTACTAGTGTTAGATTTATGCCAGATGACACAATATTTCAGACTACACATTTTTCATTTTCTACTATATGTGAAAGAATGCAAGAAAGTGCATTTTTACTTGAAGGACTTACTATAGATATAATAGATGAGATAAATGATAGAAAAGAAAGTTATTGTTATTTAAACGGATTAAAATCATTTGTTGAATATATAAATCAAGATAAAAGTGAACTACATTCTGTTGTACAATTTGAAGGTGTTAAAGATAATATAGAAGTTAGTGTTGCATTTCAGTATACAGATACATATTCAGAAAATATTATATCTTTTGTAAATAATGTAAAAACATCTGATGGTGGAACACATGAGGTAGGGTTTAAGACTGCTTTAACACGTGTATTTAATGATTATGCAAGAAGTAATGGATATTTAAAAGCAAAAGATAAAAATTTAGAAGGACCAGATACTAGAGAGGGAATAACTACAATATTATCGGTAAATATACCTGAGGCATTATTACAGTTTGAAGGGCAAACTAAATCTAAACTAGGAACTCCACAAGCTCGTAATGCAGTAGAAAGTATTGTTAGTGAAAAATTACAGTTTTTCTTAGAAGAAAATAAAGCTGTAGCTACTAAGATTGTTGAAAAAATGGTTAAAAGTAAACAAGTTAGAGAAGCAGCAAGAAAAGCAAGAGATGAAGCACGTAATGGTAAATCTAAAAATAAAATAGAGAAAAATTTATCAGGTAAGTTATCTCCTGCACAAAGTAAGAATCCAAAGAAAAATGAATTATTCTTAGTCGAGGGAGATTCTGCTGGCGGTTCAGCTAAAGGTGGACGTGATCGTAAATTTCAAGCAATATTACCACTTCGTGGGAAAGTAATTAATACTGCTAAAGCATCACTATCTGATATACTTAAAAATGAAGAGATAAATACAATGATTCATACAATAGGCGCAGGAGTTGGGTCAGATTTTACTGTTGAAGATTCTAATTATGATAAAGTAATAATAATGACCGATGCCGATGTTGATGGTGCTCATATTCAAATATTACTTCTTACATTCTTCTACTATTATATGAGAGGCTTAATTGAACAAGGTAAACTTTATATAGCTCTTCCTCCTTTATATAAGTTAGATTATGGGAAAAAGCATTTTTATGCATATACAGATGAAGAATTAGAAGATATAAAAAAAGAAAATACAGGTAAGTATTCTATTCAAAGATATAAAGGTTTAGGAGAGATGAATGCTGATCAGCTTTGGGAAACTACAATGAATCCTGATACTCGTAGTTTAATTAGAGTTAGTATTTCAGATGCAGCACTTGCTGAAAGACGTGTTAGTGTACTTATGGGAGATAAAGTTGAACCTAGAAAACAATGGATAGAAGAAAATGTAGAATTTACAATGGAAGATAATTATAGAGCGTAGGGGGAATTATGGAAAAGTATATTAAAAATTTAAATAAGAATTATAATTTTTCAAAGAATGGATTTAATGTTATTTTGCCAAAAATAACTTGTTCTGACATTAGTATTTGTTTTGTTGATATAAATGGTGAACGTGATAACTATTGTATGTTAGATACTAGTACTATATTTTATTATATAATTTCTGGTTTGGGAGAATTTGAAATAGATGATGATAAAGTACCTGTTAAAACTGACGATTTAATTGAGATTTCTCCAAAGAAAAAATATAGTTATAAAGGTAATTTAAGAATGTTAGAAATAATGTCAAATTCATTTGATGAAAATGAAGTACATGAAACTAGTAAGTAGGACGTGATTATATGTTGAAAGAACAAATAGAAAAATATATGCCATTTGACGAAGTGGAGCAAAAAGATAAAGAACAATTTTTAGAATTTATTAATAGTTTTGATGATGTATTAACGAGAAATAATATTTTTGGACATTTTACTGCATCCGCTTTTGTAGTTAATAAAGATAGAACCAAAATGGTAGTTGTCTATCATATCATAAATGATGGTTGGGCATATCCTGGAGGACATGCTGATGGAATAGATGATTTACTTTCCGTTGCGGTTCGCGAAGTAGAAGAAGAAACTGGGCTTAAAGCAAAAGTATTAGATGAAAACATATTTGCGATTAACTCTAATCCAGTAATTGGACATGTGAAACGAGGAAAATATGTATCATCCCATATACATTTTGATTGTGTATATTTAATGGAAGCAGATGATAAAATACCGCTTGTTTATAGAGAAGATGAGTCTAAAGGAGTTAAATGGGTTGATTTTAAAGATGCTTATGATGAATCATTTTGTGATTTTATAAGGCCAGTACACAAGAAATTAATAAAAAAACTAAATAATAGAGGTGTTTAGATGGAAGATATAATAAAAAGAATACAAGATTATGCCTTAGAAGAGATTATGGGAGATCGTTTTGGTAAATATGCAAAAGAAATTATCCAAGATAGAGCTATTCCAGATGTTAGAGATGGATTAAAACCAGTACAAAGAAGAATTTTATATGCAATGTATAAGGCTAATAATACCCATGAACACGGATATATAAAATGTGCAGCAACTGTTGGAGATGTATTAGGTAAATTCCATCCACATGGAGATTCAAGCGTATATGATGCAATGGTACGTATGAGTCAGTGGTGGAAACAAAATGAAATACTAATAGATATTCATGGTAATAATGGATCTATGGATGGAGATTCTGCTGCTGCATACCGTTATACTGAAGCAAGATTATCTAAAATTAGTAGTGAACTTTTAAAAGATCTTGAAAAAGATACTGTTGCTTGGGCACCAAACTTTGATGATAGATTTTTAGAACCAACTGTTCTTCCAGCTAAATATCCAAACCTACTTGTTAATGGAACTAACGGTATTAGTGCAGGATATGCAACAAATATTCCTCCACATAATTTAGGAGAGATTATAGATGCAACAATAAAAAGGATCGATAGTCCAAACTGTAGATTAGATACAATACTTGAAATAGTAAAAGGTCCTGATTTTCCAACAGGTGGTATTGTAGAAGGTAAAAAAGGAATTATTGATGCATTTACAACTGGTCGCGGAAAAGTAATAGTAAGAAGTAAATGTGAATTTGTAACTAATAAAGGTAAAACTCAAATACTTGTAACTGAAATACCATTTGAAGTTAATAAAGCTAATTTAGTTAGTAAAATTGATTCAATTAGAATAGATAAAAAAATAGATGGTATAGCTGAAGTTAGAGACGAAACTGATAGAGATGGACTTAGAATTGCTATAGATTTAAAAAATGGTGCTAATAAAGATATGATTTTAAACTATCTTTATAAAAATACTGAACTTCAAGTATCATATTCATATAATATGGTAGCTATAGTTAATCGTAGACCAATGACTTTAGGGATTCTTCCAATGTTAGATGCATATATTGCTCACCAAAAAGAAGTATTATTAAGAAGAACAAAATTTGATCTTGATGCATATGAAAAAAGATTACATATAGTAGATGGTTTTTTAAAGATGCTATCAATACTTGATGAAGTTATTAAAGTAATTCGTGCAAGTAAAAATAAAACTGATGCTAGAGATAATTTAGTTAAAGAATTTGATTTTACTTTAAAACAAGCAGAGGCAATAGTTACATTACAATTATATCGTCTAACTAATACTGATGTTGTTGCCCTAGAAGAAGAAAAAGCAAAATTAGAAAAATTTATTGCTGCCTTAAAACAAATACTTGCTGATGAAGATAAATTACATGAAGTAATGAAACATGAATTAAGAAAAATAAAAAAAGAATATGCAGTAGATAGAAAAACAGAAATTAGAGACGAAGTAACTGAGATAAAGATAGATACAACAGACATGATCCAAAAAGAAGATTGTATTGTTATGGTAACTTCTGAAGGATATGTTAAACGTAGTTCTATAAGAAGCTATCAATCTAGTGAGGCAGAACCTACATTAAAAGAGATGGATTATGTAATAGGATTATATGAGTTAAATACATTAGATACAATACTTATGTTTACAAACATGGGAAATTACTTGTATATTCCAGTATATGAAATACCAGATTTAAAATGGAAAGAAATGGGAAAACATGTAAGTAATATAGTAAAACTTGATGCAGATGAAAAAATTATTACATCAATTCCAGTTACAAACTTTAATGATAAAAAGATAATTACTATATTTAGTAAAAATGGTATGGTAAAAAGAACATTACTTAGTGATTTTAAAGTTACACGCTATAATAAACCAATTTGTTCGATGAAATTAAAAGGTGATGATGAGGTTGTCAGTGTAACTGATAAAATAGGTAGTGAGGTATTTATTACGACAACTTATGGTAATGCATTAAGATATGATATAAATGAAATAGGAGTAATAGGATTAAAAGCTAGTGGAGTTAAAGCAATTTCACTAAAAGATAGAGATAAGGTTATTCTTGGAGATGTTTATAATGGAGAAGATTACATCTTAGTCTTAACAGATAAGAGTACTGCAAAAAGAGTAAAAATATCTGAATTTGAAAGAACATCAAGAGCTAGACGTGGAGTTCAAATAATAAGAGATGTAAAAACTAATCCATACCATATAATAGGTGGTTTAATTGTTGATAAAACAAATATTGGAATCATTTATAAAGAAGATATTGAATATAAGAAAACAACTGATATTTCAATACTAGATAGATACTCAACAGGTACTAGTATTTCAAATAATCAAGTATTTGGTATGTTTGAAGTTAAAGAACTTATAAATCCAAACGATATAAAAGAAGAAGTAAAAGAAATATCATTAGAATCAATAGATGATAAGATAATGACTATAGATGATTTCTTAAAAGATATAGAAAAATAGATTGAGATAACTCAATCTTTTTTATGATATTATTTTTAATAAAGGAAGTGAAAATTATGGTTGCTTTAGAAAGACAAAATTTTAAAGATAATACTAAAAGATATAATAGAGAAGTAAAAAGAATAAGAAAAGCAATTGGAAAAGATTATCCAATAAATCATGTAGGATCAACTGCAATTCCATATATGATTGGAAAAAATATAATAGATATTTTAATTGGAGTATTTAACGATAATGAAATGGAAGATTTAACAAGAAAACTAAAACAATTAGGTTTCTATCCAGGTAAAAAAAGTAATGAAAATATTTACCGCTTTTTTGCTAGTACAGAAGAAGAAACAAAATCAGGTGATATACATATACACCTAGTAAAAATTGATTCTGATAGATATAAAGACTTTCTTATTTTAAAAGAATATTTATTAAAAAATAAAAATGAAAGAAAAGCATACGCTAATTTAAAAAAAGAAATATTGAAAAGTGGATATAATATTAGAGAAGATTATAAAAATATTAAAAGTAAATATGTTACTGATTTATTAAATCGTGCAAGGGAAAGTGTTAAATAAAAAATTAATGTGCATTTTTATGTAAAGTATAGACAAGTTTTAAAATACGAGTAATCGTATCTTTTTACTTGAAAAAAATAATATATTTTAGTATAATTTAGTCGCAGTAACAAGGAGATGTTAATATGCGTTATGATCCTAACATATATGTAGGTTTATCTGATGAACAGGTTAAGTTAAGATATGAAGAAGGACTTGTTAATTATGATACAGAGATTAAAACCATAAGTATAAAAAAGATTATATATAAGAATGTATTTACTATATTTAATTTATTAAATTTAGGAATAGCTTTTTGTATTTTTTTAGTTCATTCATATAAGAATTTACTTTTTATGGGTATTGTATTATGTAATACTATAATAAGTATTATACAAGAAGTACATGCTAAAAAGACTATTGATAAGTTAAATGTAATTGCAATGAAGAAGATATTAGTATTGAGAGAAGGTAATGAGAAATTAGTTTCTATTCATTCTATTGTACTTGATGATATTGTTAAATACAAACTAGGAAATCAAATTATTGCTGATTCTATAATAATGGATGGTGAGGTTGAGGTTGATGAATCATTCATTACAGGAGAAGCTAATCATATTATAAAAAAAGAAGGGGATATGTTACTTTCTGGTAGTTTTATTGTATCAGGTAGTTGTATAGCTCGTGTTGAACATGTTGGACTTGATAATTATACATCTAAGATATCTAGTGAGGCTAAGTATATAAAGAAAGTAAATTCTGTTATTGTAAATACTTTAAATAAAATTATTAAGATTATATCTTTTGTAATTGTACCATTAGGTATTATTCTGTTTTTCAGACAATATCATGAAGTTGGTTTATCTAAGGCAGTTGTTGCATCTGCTGCTGCAATTATTTCGATGATACCAGAAGGATTAGTATTACTTACAAGTTCTGTATTTTTTATAAGTGCGTTAAGATTAGCTAGAAAAAAAGTGCTTGTTCAAGATTTATACTGTTCAGAATCACTAGCTAGAGTAGATACTATATGTTTAGATAAAACAGGAACTCTTACTAAAGGAAGCTTGGAGTTAATTGATGTTGTTAAAATAGATAATAAATATAATATAGATAAAATTTTAAGTTCATTTTCTAATAGTCTTTCTGGGGATAATAAGACTATGGATGCGATAGAAAGTAAGTATGGTAATGATATCGGATATATGGTAACTAAAAAAGTACCATTTTCATCTTCTAGAAAATATTCTGGTATAAATGTTAAAGATAAGGGCTCATTTATATTAGGTGCGCGTGAGATATTGTGTAAAGATATTAAACATGATGTATTTAAAAAGTATGAAAATTATCGAATTTTAGTGTTAATGCATTCAAAAAATGAGTTTAAGGAATATAATAAACCAGATAACATGAATTTAATTGGTGTGCTTGTATTTCAAGATGAAATAAGAAATAATGCAAAAGAGACTCTTGATTATATAAAAAGTGAAGGACTTGATGTTAAAATTATTACAGGGGACGGTATAGCTAGTACTTTATCAATATTAAATAGATTAAATATTGATAGTAAGGTTATTGATATGAGTACGGTTGGTAATAAGGATAACTTAAAAGAGATAGTAGATAATTATAATGTTTTTTGTAGGGTGCTTCCTAATCAAAAGAAAGAAATAGTAATGGCTTTAAGAGCTAGTAATCATGTTGTTGCTTTTGCAGGAGATGGAGTTAATGATGTTTTAGCGCTTCGTGAGGCTGATAGTAGTATATCGATTGCAAATGGTAGTGAGGCAGCAAGAAATGTTGCTCAAGTAGTTTTAATGGACTCTGATTTTAAATCTGTTCCATCTATTATTAAAGAGGGAAGAAGAACTGTTAATAATTTAGAAAGATCGGGATGTTTGTTTTTAACTAAAACAACATATTCAACTTTACTTGCAATAACATTTTTATTTATATCTATGGGTTATCCTTTTCAACCAATACAGCTTAGTTTAACTAGTGCGCTTACGATAGGTATTCCATCTTTTATACTGGCACTTGAGTCTAATAATAAAAAAATAGAAGGTAATTTCTTTATTAATGTTTTTAGAAGATCAATACCTAGTGCAGTTACTATAGTACTTAGTATTTTAATAACGATGTTATTTTCTTATCTTTTTAAGTTTAGTCCAAGAGAAACTTCTACAATGGCTATATTACTTGTTGGATATACTGGCTTTATATTACTATTTAAATTATGTTATCCATTTAGTAAACTAAGATTGTTATTATATATAACATTGATTAGTATATTTGTATTTTGTATAATCTTTTTAAGAGGATTATTTGACTTAGTACTATTAAAACCATTTATGATATTGTTATTTTTAAGTTTATGTTTACTTAATCTTGCAATATTTACGGAATTAAGTTATTTGTTTGATAAAAAAATTAGTAAATATGAAAAAAAATAAAAATTCATGATATTAGTTGACAAAATTAGTCAATGTTTGATAAAATGTTGATAGTAAGAAAGGAGTGTTGTTATGGAAAATAATGCGCCAAAGAATAATTCTAAAGCATTTTCAATTACTGCTTTAGTTACAGGTATTTTATCTATCGTTGGAGCTTTTATTCCAGTAGTATGTTATTTCACATTAGTACTTGGTATTGTTGGTATTGTTTTCGGAGTTAAAGGACGTAAAACTGCTGCAACAGGACAAACTGGAATGGCTACAGCTGGATTAGTATGTGCTATTATTGGTACTGCATTTAGTGCTATTGGTGTTATTTGTGTACTTATTTGTGCAAGTGCTGTTAACTCTGCAGTTAATTCAGCAGCTGTAACAAGCTTATATTAATAGAGAAGCAGAAATGCTTTTTTATTTTTTTTTTGTATGTTATAATTAATTTGGTGGTAATATGATTCCTTATGTAAATATATTTGGAAAGCAGATAAGCATGTATTTAATAATGACAATGATAGGTATTTTTGTCTCAGGACCTTTTGCTATAAATGAAGCAAAAAAAAGAGGAAAAGATCCTAATGAAATATTAGTTATTTTACTTATAAGTGCAATTGGATTATTTATAGGTGGTCATCTTTTATATGGAATTACAAATATAAATATTTTATATAAAGTAGTTATTCATTTTAATAGAATAAAATCAATAAAACAGTTTATTGATATATTTATTTATATATTTGGTGGTCAAGTATTTTATGGTGGGTTAATTGGAGGATTATTAACTGCCTGTTTCTATATGAAAAAAAAGAAGTGTGATTCAAAACTTTATTTTGATATTGGAGCTTTTACAATACCACTATTTCATTTTTTTGCTAGAATTGGATGCTTTTTATCTGGATGTTGTTATGGGATTGAAAGTCATATAGGATTTAAATATAAACATTCAATTGTAGAGATTGCAAATGGTGTAAATAGATTCCCAATACAGTTAGTTGAATCTATATTTAACTTAGTATTATTTATATTTATGTATATATTATATAAGAAAGAAAAACTTAAAGGATGCTTAATATATTTATATTTATCATTATATGCAATTGCTAGATTTATATTTGAATTCTTTAGGGGAGATCATTATAGAGGTTTTTTATTTGGACTATCTACATCACAAATAATTAGCTTGTTAATAATGTTATTTGTTATAATTAGTTTAATAATAAAAAAAGTTAAGAAAAAATAAGTGTTTCATTAACTTTATATGTATTAGAGTTGCTTGGTAATTCATAAAAATAGTAGGATTTTAATTTTATTAAGATTCTATTTTTTTTAAAATTATTATATATATATAATATTTTATTGTTTTTATCTGTTATAATAATATCTATATTTTCTCTCATAAAAAATGTATGGATTGCTTTACATTTAAATCTAAGTGCACAATTTATATTTTTTTTAAACATAAAGCCTAGTAATTTATCTTTAAATTTATCACATTTTTTTAATTCTATTTTATTATTTTTTAGTATCAATTTCATATTATCACATAAAAATTATATCAAATATAAATTCAATTGACAAATATATGAAAATGTTATAAAATTAACTTAGGGTAAGGTGACATTTATGAGATTAAACTCTAATCGAGGACAGGCTCTTGTTGAGTATTTACTTATTATTGCAGTTATAAGTGTTGTTGTTATAAGTGTTGTTAAAATATTTGGTGGATATTTACAAGATACAATGACAAAATCATCTTGTGAGATGATGGGAAAAACATATGTTGATGGTAAATCACCAGGGGATGGAAAATGTGAATAGTATTATAAGGGGGATTTATGGGATTTTTTAATAAATTAAAGAGTATATTTAAATCTTCATCTAATGAAGAAAAAAAAGAGTTAAAAAGTTATGATGATGGTCTTAAAAAGACACGTAATTATTTTACTGATAAAATTAGTATTTTAAATGGTAAATATAAAAAAGTCAATGATGAATATTTTGAAGAATTAGAAGAAATATTAATCATGGCTGATATTGGTGTTAATACAGTAATTAATTTTATTGATAAATTAAAAAAACGTGTTAAGAAAGAAAATATTACAGATAGTGAAGATTTAAAAGATATTATTGTTGATGAAATGTTTATTATATACATCAATAATCAGATTGTAGTAAATAAGATTAATTATAGTAGTGAGTATCCTACAGTTATTTTATTTGTGGGTGTTAATGGTGTTGGAAAGACTACAACTATTGGTAAAATTGCTTATAAATTAAAGCAAGAAAACAAAAAAGTATTGCTTGTTGCAGGAGATACGTTTAGAGCTGGAGCGGTTGAACAGTTAAAAGAGTGGGGAAATCGTACTGATTGTCCTGTTATTTATAAAGAAAATACAGATCCAGCTAGTGTTGTTTATGATGGAGTTAAAAAGGCTGTAGATGAAGATTATGATGTAGTACTAGTTGATACTGCTGGGAGATTACAGAATAAAACTAATTTAATGGAAGAACTTGCTAAAATAAATAGAGTAATAAAAAAGATTATTCCAGAAGGCCCTAGTGAGACATTATTAGTTCTAGATGCAACAACAGGTCAAAATGGTATAAGTCAAGCTAAGAGTTTTAAAGAAATTACAGATGTTACCGGAATAGTTCTTACTAAATTAGATGGGACAGCAAAGGGTGGAATAGTTCTTGCTATAAAAGATAGTGTAGATATTCCTGTTAAATTTGTTGGGTTAGGTGAACAAAAAGAAGATTTAAAAGTCTTTGATATAGAAAAATATATCTATGGATTATTTAAAGATATGTGAGGTGTTTTATGGAGAAAAAAGAAAAAAAGGGGTTATTACAAGATTTTAAGGATTTCAAACTGACAATACCATTGCTTGCGCAAATATTGTTTACAGAAGCAGTATTTATTTTTGCAATTGTTTCGTTATTTGAACCAATTTTTCTATCTGTATTTTATATAGTAGTTGGTGTAACACTTTTAATTATGGCATATAATAACTATATTTATTATAAAAAGAAGTATTTTAATACAGCTTGCATATTTTTAAGTGTCGTATATATAATACTTGCTATATATTTTATTGTATCTACTTTAATTAAGATTTTTAGATGAATTTAGAACTTACAATTCTTTATGATTATTATAGTAATTTGCTTACGGATAAGCAAAGACTATATTTTGAGGAATATTATTTTAATAATTTATCCTTACAAGAAATATCGGAAAATTACAATGTAAGTAGAAATGCAGTATTTAATAGTTTAAAAGAGATAGAAAAAAAGTTAAATTATTATGAAGAAAAATTAGAATTATATAAAAAGAGTAAATTAATTGATGAGATTATTGTTGATTTACCCAGTGATATAAAATCAAAAATAAAAGAATTAATATAGGGTGTGTGTGAAATGTTCGGGAAAATTGTATATATAAGTGATAATATTGCTCATATTAATATACCTGCTGGTACTCCAATTGGTATGAATTTAATTAATATGAATGTAGTATTTGAGGATACAAACAAAAAGATATTAGGAGAAGTAGTAGATGTATCTAAAGAATTAATTAAGGTGCATTTTTTAGGTGAGATTAATAATGGCAAGTTTATAGGAGGAGTTCTACGTAAACCTACTATGGAAGCAAATGTTAGAATAGTAAATGATGAGGAGTTAGAACTTATTGTTGGACATCCTGGCAATAGTGTATTTAGATTAGGCTATTCACCATTATATGATGATAAACCAGTATATGTTGATATTAATGAATTATGTAGTAACCATTTAGCTATATTTGGTAATACTGGTTCTGGTAAATCATATGGTGTTGCAAGTCTTATTCAAAGCCTATTTTATAATAAAGACTTTATGCCATTTAGAGCCAATTATATGATATTTGATGCATACGGAGAGTATCACACTGCTTTTTCCAAATTAAATGATGTAAATCCTAATTATCAGTTTAAATTTTATACTACTAATAGAATGCAAAATGATGGAGAATTATTAAGTATTCCATTGTGGTTGCTTTCTATTGATGATTATGCGCTTTTACTTGAAGCTGATACTCATTCACAACTTACAATAATTGAAAGAATGTTAAAATTAGTTAGAATATTTTCAACAAATGATAATATAAGTAATGAATATAAAAATCATTTAATAGCTAAAGCAATTATGGATATTATGTACACTAATCAAACAGCAGCAAGTAAGAGAAATGATATATTCTCAATAATTTCTAGTTGTTCAACAGATCAGTTCTCACTAGAAACGCCAGTACAAGGACTAGGTTATATTAGAAAGTTTAGAGATTGCTTTGAAATTAATACAAGCGGTACTTTTGTTGAAAGTAATTTAATTACAGATTATGTAACTAGTTTTATAAAACCTGATTTAGAAAAATTGGAACCATCTAGTGATCATTATTTTACTTTAAATGATTTAGAGCGTGCATTACAATTTACTTTAATATCAGAAGGATTACTTAGAAATGAGCATATGTATAATGAAGCTATAACACTTAAAGTTAGACTTCATTCGCTTGCTATATCTGAAAATGCAGTATTCTTTAATTATCCAAACTATATAACATTCGAACAATATATTGCATCGCTTGTTAGTAAAAATAATCGTAAAGCTCAAATTATTAATTTTAACTTAGAAGATTTAGATGATAGACTAGCAAAGACTATTGTTAAAATATATTCAAAAATGTTCTTTAATTTTACTAAGTCATTAAAGGTACGTGCATCTATTCCATTTCATTTAGTTTTAGAAGAATGTCATAGATATGTACAAAATGATGGAGATTTAAAATTACTTGGATATAATATTTTTGAGAGAATTGCCAAAGAAGGACGTAAATTTGGTATGATACTTAATCTAATATCTCAAAGACCAGTTGAAATATCTGAAACGGTTATATCACAGTGTATTGACTTTTTGATATTTAAAATGACGCACCCAAGAGATTTAGATTATATAAAAAAGATGTTACCTAATATGAGTGAAGAGATTATGGAAAAACAGAAAAATTTACAACCAGGAACATGTGTTGCTTTTGGTAAAGCATTTAAAATTCCAATGATTGTAAAAATGCCACTTCCTAATCCTGAACCATATAGTAGTAATGCTAATATTATCGCAACCTGGAAAGCTTAGGCTTTCTTTTTTTATAAATTTAAATAACAATATATCGGTTAGTCTATAAAAAGCTATACATTTAATGAATTTTATGATATAATTTATTTGTTGCAAGAAAAAGAGTGGGGATTCCCACTCTTTAAAGTAATATGGAGGTAATATGAAGGTAGAAGATGTTGTAACAAATTTAATTAAGGATGTAATTGAAGAGAATAATTATATACTAGATTCAGTAGAATATGTTTATGAAGATGGTAATAATTTTTTAAGGGTTGTCATTGATAAGAACGGGATTATTGATATTGATGATTGTGTTGTTGTTAGTAAGTTAATTAATCCTATATTAGATGATAATGATCCAATAAGTGATAATTATATACTTGATGTTTGTTCAAAAGAGAAGGGATGTGAATAAGATGAATAGTGAAGAGTTAAAAAAAGCAATTGATACTTTTTCAAAAGAATCAGGAATGGATAAAGATTATTTATATGATTCAATTGAACTTGGTTTAAATAGTGCTTATAAAAAGCAATATAAGCTTCCTAATTCAAGAGTTGATTTAAATCGTGAAACTGCTGAAATTAAGATGTATTCTTTTAAAACTGTTGTACTTGATAAAGAGCATAAAGAATCACTTGATGAAGGATTTAAAGATGAAGTTGAATTAACAGAAGAAGAATTAAATGATGAAAATTTAGAAGATTTACCTGAAGAAGAAAGATATCGTCCATTTGTATTTAATGAAAAATTATATATAACATTAGAGGATGCAAGAAAGATTGATCCATCTATTAATGTGGGTGATACAATTGAACAAGAAGTAACTCCTGCAGATTTTGGACGTGTTGCAGCTGCTACTGCTAAACAAGTCCTTGTACAAAAAATAAGAGAGGCAGAAAGAAATAATATTGCATCTATGTTTGAAGATAAAGAAGGAGAATTAATTTCAGGTACAGTTGATATGGAAGATGAGAAAAATTACTTTATTGATTTTGGTAAGACTCAAGGATTACTTCCAAAAACTGAGATTATTCCTGGTGAAAAAATTAAAATGGGTTCTAATATTAAAGCATATATTAGTAAAGTAGATATAAATTCAAAGGGAGCTTTAATTTTACTTACTCGTAAATATTATGGATTTATTACAAGATTATTTGAACTTGAAATTCCAGAAATTAGTGATGGCGATGTTATAGTTTATAGTGTTGCACGTGATGCGGGTAATAGAACTAAGATTGCAGTATATTCAGATAATCCTAACATTGATGCAGTTGGTGCTTGTGTAGGAGAGAAAGGGACTCGTATTAATAATATTCTACGTGAATTAAATGGTGAGAAAATAGATATAGTAGCTTATAGTAAAGATCCTGCAACATTTATATCTAATGCACTTGCTCCAGCTAAGGATTTAAAAGTGTTTGTTCTTGATGAGAAGACTAAAGAGACAATGGTTGTTGTAAATAAAGAAAATTTATCTCTTGCAATTGGTAAAAAAGGAATTAATGTAAAACTTGCAAGTCGCCTAACACATTATAATTTAGAAATTAAAACATATGAACAAGTAAAAGAAGCAGGAATAAATATTTTAGAATAATGAAAAAGATTCCAATGCGTATGTGTGTTGTGACTCGCGAAAGGTATCAAAAGCAGGATTTAATAAGAATAGTTAAAGATAAATATGATAATGTATTTGTTGATACAACAGGTAAGCAAAATGGTAAGGGTGCTTATATAAAAAAAGATATTAGCGTATTAAAAAAAGCTAAAGATAATAAAATTTTAGATAGAGTATTAGAAACTAATATAAGTAATGAAATATATGATGAACTTGAAAAAATTATAGGAGAATAAATGGATAAATATATGGAAGAAGCAATAAGACAGAGTGAAATGTCAACATGCTTAAGAAGAAAAGTAGGAGCTGTTGTTGTTAAGGATGATAAGATTATTGCGAAAGGATATAACAATCAAGTTGGTGGTATTAGACCTTGCACAGAAATAGGTTGTATTAGAGATAAATACCATCTTCATCATGGCGAAAGACGTGAGTTGTGTAGATATATTTGTGCTGAGCAAGTGATTATTAGTGAAGCTGCAAGACGTGGTGAATCGCTTGATGGTGGGGTAATATATATTACATCTTATCCTTGTTCTATATGTGCGAAAATGCTTGTTAGTGCAGGTATAAAGAAAATAGTCTGTGGTGGTTCTTTTGAAGATGAACTGACACTTGACTTTGTAAAAGAGGTAGGGATTCCAATTATAAAGTATAACTAAATTTATAGAAAGAGGGTGTTATTATGATGAGTGTTTTGGAATATGCTCAAGATGTTAACAAAACAGTTAAACAAATTTTAGATAGGTGTCAAAAGCTTAATATCGATGTAAAAAGTGAGGATGATGAGTTGGATGAAGAGGCTATCACTATTTTAGATAATGATATTATGCAAGATGAAGAAGAAGATAATGATTTCTATGAAGATGAGTTAATTGAAAAAGAAAAAAATAAAATAGAGGAAATTGTTAATAATAATAAACCTAAGAAAGCTATTAAGCAAGTTAAGAATAATAAAAAAGAATTAGCTAAAAAGAAAAAGGAAATGTATAAAAATAAGGAGAAATTAATTAGTAATTCTCCTGTTGATAAGACTGGTATTATCATATATAAAGAATCTATGACAATAGGAGATCTTGCTCGTGAGTTAAATATAAAGCCAGCAGTACTTATAAAGAAATTATTTACAATAGGAATTCTTGCTACAGTTAATAATGTTATTGATTTTGATAATGCTGCTTTAATAGCATCAGAATATGATAAAAAGTTAGAACGTAAACAAGATATTGATGAAACTAAATTTGAAGAATTTGAAATTAATGATAAAGAAGAGGATTTAGAAAAAAGACCGGCAGTTGTAACTATTATGGGTCATGTTGACCATGGTAAAACAACGCTTTTAGATACAATACGTAAAACAGATGTAGTATCTGGTGAGGCTGGAGGTATTACTCAAGCTATTAGTGCATATCAAGTAAAACATAATGGCGAGACTATTACATTTATTGATACACCAGGACATGCTGCATTTACTGAAATGCGTGCAAGAGGTGCAAGTATTACTGATATAGTAATTATAATTGTTGCAGCTGATGATGGTGTTATGCCTCAAACTAAAGAAGCTATAGATCATGCTAAAGCTGCTAATGTACCAATACTAGTTGCAATTAATAAAATTGATAAACCTGGAGCTAATGTAGATAAAGTATTAACAGAACTTGCTGAATGTGAATTAACACCAGAAGCATGGGGAGGGGATACTATATGTGTTCCTATAAGTGCTAAAACTGGCGAAGGTGTAGATAAATTACTTGAAAATATATTGTTAGTTGCAGAAATATCTGATTTTAAAGCTAATCCAAAAAGATATGCTATAGGATCTGTAGTTGAAGCAACACTTGATAAACATGTAGGAGCTAAAGTTACAGTGCTTGTACAAAATGGAACACTACGTCTAGGAGATCCAATTGTAGTTGGAACATCATTTGGTAAAATTAGAACTTTAAAAAATGATAAAGGTGAGGAAATTACAGAAGCATTGCCTAGTCAACCAGTAGAAATTACAGGAATTAATGAAATACCTTCTGCTGGTGATAAATTTATGGCTTTTGAAACTGAAAAGCAAGCAAGAAGTATTGGTGAAGCTAGACGTGAAGAAGAAAAGCTAAAGAAAAACACTAAAGTTAGTGTATCACTAGAAGATATATTCTCTAAAATTCAAGATGGTATTAAAGAGATAAATGTAATTATAAAAGCAGATGTAAATGGTTCAGCAGAAGCTGTTAAAAACTCTTTAGAAAAGATTGAAGTAGAAGGTGTAAAAGTTAAGGTAATTAGAAGTAGTGTAGGTGCTATTACTGAATCTGATATAGTACTTGCAAATGCATCTAATGCTATAATTATAGGATTTAATATTAGACCAAATAATTCAATTAAAGATTATGCTAAGGATCAAGGTGTTGAAATTAGGCTTTATGATATTATTTATAAAGCAGTTGAAGATATGGAAAATGCCATGAAGGGATTACTTGATCCAACATATGAAGAAAAAGTTACTGGATCTTTAGAAGTAAGACAATTATTTAAGTTTTCTAAAGTTGGTATTATTGCTGGTTCTTATGTATTAGATGGTGTTATCAAATCTAATTCTAAAGCGAGAGTAATTCGTGATAGTAAAGTAATTTATGATGGTGAGATTGGATCTTTACAAAGAGAAAAAGATTCAGTTAAAGAAGTTAAAAAGGGCTTAGAATGTGGTGTTACAATAACTAATTTCAATGATATTAAAGTTAATGATATCATAGAAGCATATGAAATGGTTGAAGTAAAATAAGGTTATAAAACCTTTTGTTATTTACAAAAAAAA
The DNA here is from genome assembly GCA_946412015.1 of uncultured Caryophanales bacterium. Lineage (GTDB taxonomy): Bacteria > Bacillota_I > Bacilli_A > RF39 > UBA660 > RUG12438. The sequence goes on along the minus strand of CAMKGA010000006.1, from coordinate 14,444 downwards.
TGCATTTATGTATAATATTATCTGGTGATATTATGTCATATGATGAGTATAATAATCTGTTTTTAAAATGTCAAAATGATGGTATTTTTGAAACGTTTACTTTTGATATAAAAAACTCTAAGAAGATGGATAATTATAATGTAAGTATTGCTAAGAAAAAATTATATTTTATGATATCTATGATGTATTTAATTTTGAGAAAAAAAGAAATTAAATTAAATAATAAAATTTTAATTGAAGAAGATGATTTTTCATATTTATGTTTAGATAATAAAAAATGTGAATTCTTATCACCAAATATGACAAATCCTATAAAAAATGAATTTGGTTTTAAGATAGAACCATTTAAGTTTGGAGATATGGTAGGAATTACTGTTTATAAAAATTCAATAAGTGTTGATGATATTATGAATATTTATAATATATTAAAAAAAGAAATTAATATAGATTTTGATATTCATATATCCTACGGATATTATGAAACTAATAATTATAATGAAGCTAATTTTAAATATTTTAGAGGATATGCAATAGAATTATTATCAAATCTTCATAAACCAAACCATAGAGATATAAAAAATAAAGTACAGGATAATATCTATACATTTAATGATAAAATAGATAATGATATAAAAAGTATTTTAAATATGTATAGTATTAAAGATGATATAATATATGGACCAAAAATATACTATAAATTAAAAAGGTGATAATATGAATTTAATAGATACACATGTTCACTATAATAGTAAGGATTTAAATAATTTAAATGATGAAATAATTAATATTAATAAAAATAATAATATAGATAAAATAATTAATGTAGGACTTAATTATGATATTAGCAAAGAAGCAATTAGTATAAGTTTAAATAATAATAAATTTTATTCAACAATAGGACTTCATCAACTAAATGAAGGAAGTGTTGATATATTAAAGTATTTAATTGATAACTGTGAAATTAGTAAAGTGGTTGCAATCGGTGAAACTGGTATTGATACTAATAAAAATATTGATATACAGATAAAGAAATTTATATATAGTATAAAACTTGCTAATGAATTAAAGCTACCTGTTATAATACATTCTAATACTACTAAAGATTCTTTAATATATGCAAATAAATTATGTTTAGAAATAATAAAGAGATATATTCCTAAATATGGTTTTGTATTTCATTCATTTCAGCCTGATTTAGATATTCTAAATGAAATACTTAATTTAGGTGGCTTTGTATCAGTGGAACCAATGATATTAAAAAGCAATGCTAAAAAGTCATTAGAGGTTGTAAGGAATATCGATATAAATAATTTGTTAATAGAAACTGATTATCCATATTTATCTAATAATGAAATAGATGATTTAATATGTGTATTTAATAAGGTTTGTGCATTAAAAGGTATGGATGAATATAGTATGGAGAATAATTTAAATAATAATGCAAAAAGACTATTTTATAAATTGAAATAGTCTTTTATTTTGTTAATTTTTTTAACATTTTAATAAAATCTTCACCCTTTTTTTCATATTTTTTAGTATTTTCTCTTTGCTTTTTTATTTCGTTATTTATTAAACTAATTAATTCTTTTTGTGTTTGAGTAAGTTTTCTATTTCTAGTTAAATAGCTCATTATATCAATAGTTTCAATTGTATATTTTTCCCTAAAATCTTCAGGTGCAACAACTAGATCCATTACATTATTTAATCTATCACATAATTTTATATCAAGAGCAAAGTTAGTCATATTTTTCATTTTTATTTGTAAATATCTAGTCTTACCAAGTAAATTTTTCATATCTTTATCATTTGTAAGCTCTAGTACTATTGATGCAACAAAATAACCAAAGTTATCAGCAATATCATAATATGTTGTATCAGTATCCTCTATGGTATCATGTAATAATGCACATATTATTAAATTATCTAATTCATTAGATTTTATATATTTTTTTACATTTTCAGCTACATTAATTGGATGATTAATATAAGGTGATCCATCAGCTCTAATCTGATTTAAATGAGCTCCTTTAGCAAACTCTAATGCTTTTTTAATTTTATCAGAATGAATTTTATTATCATCTTTTTTAATTTTAGGTTCAATGTGATTTGCTCTATATTCATTTAGTTGCATCTCTAAATCTAGATTATAATTATATACTTCCATCACTTTAATCATGTTTCCTAGCTTTCTTTCTTCTTTTATTACATTTTCAACATCTTGATCGTATTTAACATATACTGCATAATCCTCATAATCAAACGTATCACAAAATATTATCATATGTGAATATTCCTTTGTATTACCGTTCATTAGTAATCTTTTAATTTCTTCTTTACTCATAAGTACCTCCCAATTGCATTATATCAATAATTATATTATAATAAAAATACAAATAAATTATTGTTGCAATAACTGGAGGTTATGATGGTTAATTTAGAATTATATAGAATTTTTTATGTAGTAGCAAAAGAAAAGAATATTACTAAGGCAAGTCAGGTATTAAATATTTCGCAACCTGCTGTAACTAAACATATAAAAAATTTAGAATATGCATTAGGCGAAGAATTATTTATAAGAACTAAAAAGGGTGTTATTTTAAATGAATATGGTAAGAAGATATTTCTAAATGTAAAGAATGCTTTAAATTTAATATTAGATGCAGAAAGTGATTTAGAAGATGTTAAAAATAGTCATAGTGCAACAATAAAAATAGGTATATCAACAACACTTGTAAAAGAATACTTAATAGATTATATTGAAAAGTATCACGATAAGTATCCTAATATTATTTTTGATATACATACTGATTCTACTTATGATCTTATAAAAAAATTAAAGATAGGGGAAATAGATTTTATTTTAAGTAAATTTCCAAATAATATAGACTATGATTTAAATTATCAAAAGATTGGTAGTATGGAATATATTTTTGTTGCAAGTAAAAAATATAATAAATTAACTAAAAAGAATATTTGTGTTAAAGATTTAGAAAATTATGATATACTTGTTCAAAAATATCCTTCTAATTCAAGAAAAAGTATAGATTTATTTTTTAAAGAAAATAATTTAAATATTATTCCTAAGATGAATATTGCAAGTTCTAATTTGCTTATATCTTTTGTAAAAATGGGATATGGAATAGGTTATGTAACTGATATGTATGTTCAATCAGAATTAAATAAAAAAGAGTTATATAAAATTAATCTTAATGTTCCAAATAAAAAGGTAGATTTTGGTATAATTACACTTAAAAATAATGTATTGATTAAAGATTGTAATAATTTTATTAATACATTAACAAGCATTTGATATAATATATATCTTTTTTTTATACCTAGTATGATTTATATATATATTTTAATGCTAATAGTTTATGATATGATTGTTTTGGAGGAGATAATATGTGTGATATTACTAATTTAGCTATATTTGCAAAATCATTTTACTTACTTGGTGATTCACTTAAATTTTGTTATGATTGTAAGTATTGTAGATTAAATGGAGAAGCTGATATTGAGAATCATTATAGTGTACTTCCTAGTGATATTAATGATAATTTTAAAAATATTCCAGTTGCTGTTAATTTATTTTATGGAGATTCTCTTTTACAAATAGAAAATACAGTTAAATATTTAAGATTATTAGAATCAAGTGGTCATTTAGGACCCGTAATAATAGTTACTAAAGGAGATTTTTCTAAATTTCCAGATGAGAAATTTAATCTTGATTTACATATTGCATTTTCTACATTTGGAATTGATTCTACCTTAGATGGTAATACGATGGAAAGATTTGAAAATAATTTAAAACAGATTAAAAAAAGAAGGAATAATTATAAATATTCAATTGAATTTAGACCAATTATATATGGAGTAAATGATTCAATAGATGTTTTTAATAGAGTATTATCCTTAGCTTCTTCATATAATTTAGCTATTGGATATTCTGGTTTACAAGGGAAACCATCTAGTGTTGAAGTATGGAAGAAAAATAATCTTGATTTAAAACCATATCCAGGATATAAATTTGGACATAAAAAAATAATTGATGATAAAGTAGTTACTTTATTTGAAAGTCTTGCTAAAGAGTATAATGTTAAAATATTTAGAAAAACGTCTTGTTTATTTTCTTATGTACATAATCTAGATAGGGATTATAATGCTCATTATTATAGACCTACTGAGGTAAATTGCAAAGAGTGTGTAATGTATGACAAGTGCAATAGTTATAAAAATAATTTAAAAATTGATAATAATTTAGATAGTATTATTCCTTTTAAATATGAAATAATTAATAAAAAGAAACACGAATGTATTCTTAAAAAAAATAATATATGTGAGTTTCCTACTGAAGATTGTAGTAATATCAGTGGAAATATAATACATATTGATGATGAAATTACTACATCTGATGTTAGAGTAATTAAATGGCTAACTGGTTATACAGTAGATGCACCATTTTATGAAGATTGTCATATTAGTTCATCTTGGGTAAAAAGTAAAACTTTTAAGAGGTAATTATGAAAATAGGAATAGATATAGATGGAGTAATTTTAGATTTTGAAAGAACTATGAATACTTATGCTGAATTATATGATTTATTGATATTAAATAAAAGTGGTGCTATAAATAATAAATTTAGTTATTTAGATAGATATGATTGGTCAAAAGATGAAAAAAATAATTTTATTAATAATTATTTAGTTTATGCAACAATAAATGTAACTCCCTTTATTCCGCTTGCTAAAAATATGCTTGAATTTTTTGAATTAGAGGGATATGAATATGAATTTATAACTGCACGAGGTAGTCTTTTAAAAAATACAAAAGATGCAATTATTACATTATTTAATAATAATGGTATTGATATTAATAAAATTAGATTTATGGTTAAAGATAAAGTTAAATCTTGTATAGATAATAATATCGATATCATGATAGATGATAATCCTAATATATGTGATAACTTAAGAAATAATAAAATTAAAACATTATATTTTAGAGATAAAAATAAAGAAAAGTTAATAGAAGATGAATATTTAAAAGAAGTAAGTAATGTAGGAGAGGTTATTAGATATATTGTAAATTTAAATGGCTTAAAAAATAAAAAAAATGTATATGAAAAGGTATTAAAAAAATAATAGAGTTGTCTATTATTTTCTTTTTTGTTTTACTTCTTTTTTGATTGATCTTATAAGTGGTGTTCCAAATAATGATAAGTATAAAAGTGTAAATGCAGAATTAGTTATATTTACAAAATTTGCATAATCACCAATTTCTTGATTCTTAATATCATTATTATCATTTACATAAGATGTATATGATAATTCATAATTATTATCATCAGAATAAATAAAATCTTCATTAGTATAAGGAGCATATTCAACGTTTTTTGTATTTAATTTTTTAGTGTTTTCAATATATGTATTAATAAAATCTTGGTTTAATAATTCACTTTGATTTTTAATATTAGCTTTTATAAACTCTTTTTCTAAATTACTTAAATTTGTAGTATTAAATTCAAATACCTGTCTTTTAAAACTATTATCTACGATTTCATATGGAGTCTTTATACTTAATATTTCACTATCTTTAACATCTCTTTTATAATATTCATCTTTACTAGTGCCATCTTTTGTATAATTAGTTTCTATAACTTTTGTAGTTTTATATGTATCAGTACTGTACGCAATAGGTTTAAATCCTATACCACGTAAAAAATTAAAACTTGATATTGCAGCACCTATTGTAGCACCAAGTAAAATAGTTTCTAATCCGTACTTTAATACTTTAAAGTTTTTGTTTTTATTTTTATTAAATTTTTCTCCATTTACTTTTAAATTTTCTATTTTGTTTTTATATTTTGTATCATCATCAAATCCATAATCAATATCAAATAATATCATATAATTTCTTCCCCCTAAATGTAAGTGCTATTATACATTAAATTATAATTTTGTCAAATTAAAAAATAGACTAGTGTCTATTATTTTATTATATCTAAAAATTCTTGCCATTTATCTTCTGTATAGTTCTTTATATTTTCTATTCCTGATTCAAATGAGTTTTTTACATTTGTAAAATCATCATTTGCTTCTCCATAATAATGTTTAATTAAAGATTTAGAATCTTGACTTAAAGTTATTAATTCATGATTTACATTTTTATTATTTCTTTTTGATATTTCTTCTATCTTAATTGCAGCTTTATATAATTCTTTAGCATCATCTTCCGTCTCATCATTTATTCCGTTTTTAATATTTTGATATTTCTGTTCAATTGTATTTTCTAAAGATTTAATATCATCTAAGGTAATATCATTCATTTTTCCAACTTCTCTTTTTGCTTCTAGTTCGATAGCCTCATAATCATCTTTAACCTCATCCCAGGATTTATCAATACTTCCATTAAACATTTCATAATTATTATCTTCATCTATATCTGTATTATTTATATTTGTATCATCTATATTTGTATCATTTACTTTATTATAATTACATCCAGTTACAAATAGAATAGTGAAAATAAATGTTATTGATAGTATTATAAATTTTTTCATAAAACTCCTTTCTAGATATTCTATATTAGAATATACATTATTATTATGGAGTTTTTACTTTTAAAAATACTTTTTTTAAATTTTTTTTATTAATTTAAAAACTTTTTCATTATCACTGCTATAAAATATATTATATACATTTTTAAATAATTTTATTTCGTCATCATTTAATAAATCTATGCATTCCAATTACTCCTAAATTTAATGCATAATTAATTATTTCTTTGCGACTTAAAAACTTATTTATTGTAATATATTCTGCTGCATATAAATTATAATAATCATATACTTTATCGTTTTCTTCAACAATTTTTCCAAAGCCAGTTACTTGCGCAATAACAGGATTTATTAATCCATCATCTTGTTTTTGAAACTTAATAGTATCTTCAAGGTATTTACAAAAATGAAAATCATTACCATTAATTCCAAATTCTATAATACCATCAGTATGATATGTTTTTCCTTCTTCCATATAAATACCATATCTGTTTTTATGATATTTATCAAATGACTTATATCCGTTTATTTCCATAAAATCACCACTTAATATTATACATTAATTATTTTTTATTTAAATATTTTCTTAATAAAAGTATTATTAATTGTTTGAAATTAAAATTAGTTATTGAGTAAAAAAGTTTTACGTGTTATAATTGGTTGCGAGGGATTTATATGGAAAAATTAATATTTATAAAGTATGGTGAATTAACAACTAAAAAAGGTAATAGGAATGTTTTTATAAAAAGGCTTACTAATAATATAAAAAGTATATTAGGCAATATTAATTATAAAATGAAATCAGATAGGTCCAGAATATATATAGAGACAATTTATATAGATGAGGTTGTAAATAAGTTAAAAAACATTTTTGGAATACATAGTATAGTAGTTGCGTATAAAGTAGATAATAATACTGATATTATATGTGATACTGTTCTAGAGTTAATTGAAAATTTATCTTTTAATACTTTTAAAATTGATACTAAAAGAGCGTTAAAGTCTTTTGAAATTCACAGTATGGATTTTAATAAAATAGTTGCAACTAAAATATTAAAAAATAAAAGTGTTAAAGTAGATGTTCATAACCCAGACATTTTAATAAAAATAGAAATAAGACAAGAAGGGACTTTTATCTATTTTAATGAGATAAAAGGTTTAGGTGGATATCCTGTTGGAATTCAAGGTAAATCATTACTTATGTTAAGTGGAGGAATTGATTCTCCTGTTGCTGGATATCTAGCTTTAAAAAGAGGAGTAGATTTAGAATGTTTATATTTTGAATCACCACCTCATACAAGTGAAATGGCAAAAAATAAAGTTATAGAGCTTGCTAATATAATAAATAAGTATTCAGGAAGTATTAAAGTTAATATTGTTCCATTTACAAAAATTCAAGAGACAATACTTAAAAATACTAAAGAAGAATACATTATTACTATTATGCGCAGAATGATGTATCGTATTGCAGAAAAATTGGCAAAGAAGAAAAAAATGCAGGTAATTTTTAATGGAGAAAGTATAGGACAAGTAGCATCTCAGACATTATCTAGTATGAATGTTATAAATAATGTTTGTAATATTCCAGTAATTAGACCTGTTGCTTGTATGGATAAATTAGAAATAATTGATATTGCAAAAAAAATAGGAACATATGAAACTAGTATATTACCATATGAAGATTGTTGTACAGTTTTTGTACCAAAACATCCAGTTATTAATCCAACAATTGAAAAATGTGAATTATATGAAGCTAATTTTGATTATGATAGTCTAATAGATGATGCAATTAACAATATAGAAGTTATTACTAACTTGGAAAAAAAATACGAAGATATATTGTAAAAAATTACCAATAAAAAAAATGTATTAAAAACTCTTTTGTACACAAGATATTAGTGTACAGGAGGTGAATACCATGAATAATAAGAAAAATCAATTCGTAGTACCTGGTGCTAAACAAGCTATCGAAAAAATGAAATATGAAATAGCTTCAGAATTAGGTGTTAACTTAGGTGCTGATGCTACAAGTAGAGCTAACGGTTCTGTAGGTGGTGAAATTACTAAGAGATTAGTAAGCATTGCTGAACAACATTTAGGTGGATCAAACTACCAATCAAAATAGTAATAAAATGGATAGCTAAGCTATCTTTTTTTATAAAATAAGAATGGAGGATTTATGAATAAGTTAGTTGTAAATGGTTCAAAACAAGCTATTGATAAAATGAAATATGAAATAGCTTCAGAATTAGGTATAAAACTTGGTGCAGATACAGCAAGTAGACTTAATGGTACTGTAGGTGGCGAAATGACTAAAAGACTAGTTGAACTTGGAAAAAAATATATAGTAAATAAGAGTACATTTTAGTGCTCTTTTTTATTTTTATTAACATAAATAAAAAAATATGATAAAATTATATTGTGATATTATGGATAATGATTTAAAAAAAATAAAAAATAAATATGGTGAAGAAATGATGCATTTATGTAAGAAAATATTTTCAACAATATTAGAATATCCTAATAGGTTGCCAAAATTGTTGGAAGATAATTTCTATCCATCTAAAGCTCTTTATGCTGATCTTGTAAAAAATGATAAAATATATGATTTTGAAAAATATATTTATAGTTTATTTAATGAAAAAAAAGAATTGTTAAAAACAGATAAGACGCCTTTCGAATTAATGGATGAAGCAGGATATATTTTATACGAATGTAGATGCGAAAGAGAAATAAATTTTTTTAAAAAGTATTATAAAAAAGGTGAGGAGTTATGTACTTTTAAAGAGGATAGATTAAAAGATTGTCATGTTTTTTTTGCTGTTAAGAAGGATGTTAATGATATAAAAAGAGAGGATTATAAATATCCATTTAGACAAGATGATTATGGAGTATCTGTTATTAGTATTCAGTTTACTAAAGGGGATTATAATGGTGTTTCAATAAAAAATAGATATAATCACAAAGTAAAAAATCCTGATGCAACATTTTGTAATAATTTAGATAATATAATTCCAGGATTAACATATAGCTTTTATAAAATGTATCATTATAATCTTGAATTAACTAATAATATGAACTTTGAATTAGATGGTTATCAAAAAGATGAAAATGGGAAATATTATAAAATATTTTATATTATTAATAATACTTTTTATGGACCAAATAATATAGTTATTGATAATGGTAAACTACAGGAAGAATATTTGCATTTGGAAAAATATATTATTGCGGATTATTTTATAGTAGATTTAATGCATCATAAGATAGTTTTGTATGATAAAAATATCTCTGATAGTTTTATTGATGGATTAACTGATATAGAAAAAATAGAATCTACTAGAAATAAAAAAAGTGGCATATTAACTTTAAATATTACTTGTAAGAATAATAAAAAAATAATAATTAAACTTAATAAAAATAATAATATTATTGAATATAACAATGCTTTTTTAGAAAATATAGGTAATAATTTTATGCATAAATGTTTATTTGTAAAAAAAGTACAACTTGCTAATGTATTAACGATAGGAGATAATTGTTTAGCTTGTAGTGAAGATATATCTTTATTTGAGGCAGATAATCTTGAAAAAATTGGAAATGCTTTTTTAATAAGTGGTAGACATATAAAAAGATTAACATTAGATAATGTAAAAAGTATAGGAAATTGTTTTTTATTTTTTAATACTGGTTTAAAAGAGTTATCTTTAAAAAGTTTAATGTTTATAGATAATAATTATTTATTTTCTAATAAAAATAAAGATTTATTATTAAATCAAACAAAGAAAAATGGAGTAAGTAAATAAATATGATATAATGAGCTATAAAAAAGTGGAAGTTGCAAGTTATGTTAAAGAAGGGCTGGAAAATGGTACACTAATTCCAAGAAAGGCAGAAAAGTTTGCAAGAATTATTGCAAGGCAAGGAAACGTAGGAGAAACTGTTATATCTTATAGTGTCGATAAAGAAGGCAATGAAGTAAAGGAAAAAGTTGCTCAAGTAAAGTTGGATGAAAAAACTAATCAACCTGGCTGGATTGCAACTAAAGTAGATGAGAATAATGAAGTAATGGTAAATAATAACAATCATAAAAATCAATGGATTATTGATGATTCTACATTTAGAAAAAAAATATGAGGTCGATGTACAAAATCCATCTTTATACCATCTAAAAGGCGGTGTTCAAATATTCGTTCAAATAAACGAAGATATTATTTTAAATCAATGGGGATCTGATATGGAAATTGCTAAAGGTGGATATATAAATATAACAAATGTAGATGATATGTATGGAATTTCTTTAAGAGATTTTGAAGATACATATAAGTTTACCGATGAATTTGAAATAAAAGGACATGATTAAATTATAATCCTTTTTCTTAAAATAAAATCAATTCCTGTTGAAGAATTGATTTTTTATTATTTCATGGTGCGATAGTTAAGATAGCCCGAAACCATCACAACAAATAAATAAACAATTTAATTCTACAACCATTATATCATGACTTTTGATAATTTTACTAAATTATTTTTGTAAAAATAAAATTTGTGTTATAATATAATACATATTTTTTGGGGTTATTATGGGAGAAAATAAAAGTAGAATGGAATATGATGATATATGTAAATTCATAGATTCCATAGAAAATTATTCTGATGAGGAAATTTATGAAAAATTAGATTATATTATTTGGTACTTACAACAAGTACATCTTTACGATTTAGTGAATAAATTTAAATTACTTGCAATAAAAACAATTAATGATTTAAATATAAAAATAGAATTGATTAAAAAATTCTATTATAAAGATAATTTATATAGAGACTATTGTTATAATTGAAATTCAATAATATTATCTATAGATAACTTAGAAGAAAAAGATAAGATTATAATATTTAAACAATTATTTTCCAATTATACTTTTGATGAAAATTTACAAACATTAAATATTCCTACTAATTTAAAATTTGGCATAGAATTAGAATATTGCAAAGTTTCATTTACAGAAATACAAAAAATTTTTGAAACAAAAACATTAACTACTATTATGAAATCTTTATCGATTCCAATTTATTTAATTAGCAAAATAACAAATAATTCTGATTTTGAAAAAGAAAATGAATTTAGTAAATGGATTTTCTCCAAAGAGACTGATGATGATCTACCAGAGGCATCTTCACCTATTATGACAAACACATTAGACAATTTAAATCAAATAAAAGCTATTTGTATGATATTTAAAGTGTTAGGTGCACAAATTCATGGTGGAACAGGATTACATATAAATATTGGTGTTGATTATTTTAATGGAAATATTGATGCGCTTAAATATTTGTTAATAATATGGAGTGAATGTGAAGAATTATTTTTTAAAATTTCAAATAAAGAAAATGATGAAATAAGAGTTTGTGCCAACACTATGTCTAATCCAATCAAAGCAAATATTCAAAAAACATTCGAAGAAAATAATAGAATTGTACTGAATAATGAAGAAGATTTTACTAGATTTATGTATAATATTCAATTAAGAGAAAGATTAAATGATTTATTTGGTTTTTCACATGGAGATTTAGAATTTGAATTGATGCATGCTAACACAGAAGAAGAAAAATATGTTATATTCAAAAAATACTTGGAAGAGAAATCAGACGATGATACGAGTATTAGATATACAAGTGTGAATTTTAATCATATGACTTGGCATAAAAATGACAAAGGAAGAATAGAATTTAGATTATTTAATAGTTCATTAGATTTTGAAATAATTATGCAAAATATCCTATTAATTAGTAAGTTGTTTCAAACAAGTTTAGAATTAGCTAATAATTCTAAAACAAAGCAACAATATTTTACTGAATTTTTAAATGATAATGTTTCAGAAGAAGAAAAGTTAAATTTATTACTTAACTTATTATTTGATAATGAAGAAGAAAAAGAAATATTTAAAAAAAGATGGATTTCTGTAAAAGATAAATCTTCATATAAAAAATTCTATACAGGAAGAAAAACTTTTATAACTGATGAAAAAGTTTCTTGTTTAGAAAAAAATCAATCCTAATTTAGAATTGATTGTCTATTTATTCTCGAAACTATAAAAAGTTTGAGCGGATTTTCCTATGGTGCCCTAAAGGAAGAAGTACGACAACTTTTATCTTTCTCCAATTTTTTCAATTATTTCATAGGTTTTAAAAGTAGAAATATTGTTAGATAATTTTTTAAAAGTAATTTTAGAAGTATCTATATTATTACTCATACATATTAATTTTTGATTTTTTAAAATTATCTCTTCATTATCAATAAGAAGTTTTACAAATCTAGAATCAGGATTATTAAATATATAATTTTGTATTGAACTATAATTTAGTATCTTTGCAGCAATAATATTTCCTATTCCTTTTACTCCTTTAATATTATCACTTTTATCGCCAACTAATGATTTAAATATTACATATTTTGTGGGTGGTATATTATATTTTTTTACAACTTCTTCTGGAGTATATAATACGCTTTTTTTACCTCTAGGAACATATAGAAATATATTATTATCTACTAATTGTATAAAATCAGAATCTGTTGATACTATTATATATTGATTTTCTCTATTATTGTTTATTATAGAAGCTATGTAATCATCGGCTTCATAATTTTCAACTTCTAAATAATAAATGTTTAAATATTCTAAAGCTTTCTTTATTAAGGGAAGTTGCGAAAAGGGATTATCATCTTCTGATATATTTGTATAATCGACTCTATTTCGTTTATAATTTATATCAATTTTTAAGTTACTATCTTTACTGGTTTGACTATCAAAAACCACAATTAATAAATATGGTCGAAATTCATCAACTATTTTTTTCAAACTACCAATAAATCCAATTAACCCTCTAATTTCTTTTCCTTTAGTATTTTTTATAGGTGATGGTATTCCATAAAACATTCTAAATAATAAATTATGTCCATCTATCAAAATAATTTTATTCATAAATAATTCCTCCTTTAAACAAAAAGATAGATATGATTAGATCATACCTATCCCTAGGGCCCAGTCCAAATAACTGAATGGTTTAATTTTATTACAAAACTATCTTAACATAAAATTTAAAAAAATAAAATATTATTTATTTAAAAATTACAAATTGATTATGTCAATTTGCAAGTGTGTTTCTAAATAGTCAAAATTTAGTCAAACTCATTGTATTATATTAAAATATTTAGTATAATTTTCATAGGAAATATCAGTTGTTGAGTGTCTACCAAATCTCATAAAGAGAGGAGGTTTGATAAAAATGAAGAAGAGAATTTTTGTTATAAGAGTTCTTAGATATCTTTCTATCATTTTGTTACTCCTAATCATAATGATTATTGTAATAAAAAAATGACACTCATTCGCATTTGAATAAGTGTCTCGCTTAAATTTATTTAGGTAGACATTCAACTCGCCAAAGCTGTATATTTCCTTTTTTATTGTATGCAAATTTCTCTGACATATTCATAATAACATAAAAACGACTTTTTTGCAAGCCGCTTTTTTATTATACCCGAAAAGTTCGAGTTTCCTATTAATCTGGTGCCCTTTATAAGAATCGAACTTATGACTAAGCCTTACCATGGCTTTGTTATACCACTTAACTAAAAGGGCATATAAAATAAAAAGCCTATATAGGCTTAATATTTAAAATGGTGTCCCAGAAGGGATTCGAACCCCTGACACTCGCCTTAGAAGGGCGATGCTCTATCCAGCTGAGCTACTGAGACATCCGACAAGAAAAATTATACAACAAAAAAGAAATTTATTCAAGCTTTTTTTTATTACTTTTATAAATTTTTTTTATTTGTGAAATGAAAAAGTAAATTCCAGTTTCAATATTACCGAGTTGAATTTAGTCT
>CAMKGA010000005.1 GCA_946412015.1 uncultured Caryophanales bacterium | reverse complement strand
ACATATCATATACCGCTGGAACTCCTATAAATTATAATGGTGTAGATTATTATGTTTTGAATGATAGTGCAAAAAATGAATCTACTGTAACACTTGTAAAGGCAACTCCACTTACAACAAATGAAGTAAATACTTATGGTGGTGTTGGAACTGAAAACAATGTTGTAAATAAATATTATGTAAATGATGATGATTATCCAAATCCACTTGGTACTGCAGAAGATTATAATGGTTATGGTGGAATGACATATTATGAAAGCGAAGAGTGTTATTATGCTGGGCATGGTCAGCCAGTTAAGACAAATTGTATATCAGATTACTCACAATCTAATGTAAAGATAGTAGTAGATGCGTGGGTACAAGCTAACGTTGATTCATCTGATTTGAAAGAGTCTAGATTAGTGACTGTGGATGAGTATAACAATCATGCTGAAGTTGTAGAATATCAGGGTGATTGTCATTGTGGTGGATGTCCGTGTCCTAGAAAAAAACTAACTGATGAAACATTGTGGATGGAGATGAGTGGTTCTTGGCTTATGAGTGATAATAATAGTATTTTTTGGGTTACGAATTCTTCATCAGAAAGTTGTTCACATTATAGTCAAGTCGCTTATGTTCGTCCTGTTATAGAATTATATAAGAGTGCTTTATAAAATTAAGTTAAATTAAATAATAATATTAAGGGTAAACCTTATAACCGGACAGTTTTAGAAAACCGTTGTAATTTAGGGGATAAATGATGGAAAAACCGTGAATATATTCGTCCAGTAGTTGACGACATTCACGGTTTGTTTCATTAATCATGCATGTGACACTTAAAAATGCACATGCCAAAAAGAATTCAAATTTTGAATTTTTAAAACATTCATCAATTGTATAAGTGAGTATTTAGGTATCGTACAATTTTAGTGCGAAAGGTATTCGAATGTATTTCAGGGAATTAATTGCTTTATTAAATAACATTAGTCCTATGCTAAACAAAGACATAACTCGTGTTTTAGTTCCATTGATATATTTGTGGGTAGTAACTTTGACGTCTTTATAACATTTGGAGTTTTTAGTATAATCTGCTCCATATATTGTAAGAAAAAGTACAGAAAATAGACAAAAGTATACATTGATTCAAAATATTTGATATCAGCTTTAACCGTTGATTCTAAATAAAAACCATTAGATTTTTGATTTTTAAATACTGTTTCTATTCCACCAAAGCGATAACCATAATCCTTAATAGCTCTTTTAGTATCTCCGTTTGTGGCAATAATCCATGGTTCTTTAACGCCTTTCTTTTTGCTTACTGTGATATTTGTTTTAAATTGTTTGTTAGTGATTTCAATATCATTGTAAAATGCCGATTTATTTCCTTAAGCATATAAATTACCGGTGGTTGTCCAAATTTTATGCCCCTCTTTTTTATCATAAACATAACACCTTATACTTCCTTTTAATCTAACAACATAAGTTCTTCCTAAAGAATTAATGTGATCAAGAAGTGAAGTAGAATTGAACCATCTATCGGCAAGGAAAATTAGGTCATAATCAGCTGGAAATAACGATGATGCATAGGAGATTCCTTTTTTTAACATTTCCTCATCGAATGCTTTAGGATCATCTTTTCCCTTATAACATCTAAACCATAAAGGTATACCTTGTTTTCCAATTCTCATAGTAATCATAAAAACAGTATAATTATCGTGAGAGAACATATGGTCAAAAATGATATGAACACGTTTATCCTCATGCTTTACAGTATAGTTTTTATTTGTAAAGAATCTTTTTATTCTTTTAATAATATAGTCATGTTGTATTAGTGAAAAGCTATCCTTTAATTTCATTGCGATATCGGATGCAACAGTAGAACCAGCTAAAATCATACAAATAACAATATAAGGAATAATTTTAAGTTGAGTTTTTCTTATATTACCAAAACATTCTAATAAAAAATTCTTTAATTTAGTTGCAATTTCTTCTTGAGTATTATATACTTTATTCATACGGCTACCTGCTTTCTATTATTTTTTTAGTTAACCATATTTTAGCAGAAAAATGCCGTATAAGCAAAGAAAGGACTTGGGGATATAAATCCTCGAGTCCTTTCTAAATGAAAAACTGTTCGGTTATAAGTGACATTTTTTAATTTAGTATACTATCTATTATTCCGTATTCTAGAGCTTCTTTAGAGTCAAGAAAATAATCTCGTTCTGTATCTTGTTCTATTTTTTTTATATCTTGATTTGTGTTTTTAGCAAGTATTTTGTTTATTTTATTTTTTAGCTTTAGAATTCTTTCTGCAGCAATTTTAATTTCTGTTGCTTGTCCTTGTGCACCACCTAATGGTTGATGTATCATAACCTCACTATTTAAAAGGCAATATCTTTTACCAATGCAACCACTACTTAATAAAAATGCAGCCATACTTGCACATATTCCAATACAAATAGTACTTACATTACTTTTTACGAAGTTCATAGTATCATATATTGCCATCCCTGCAGTAATACTTCCTCCTGGTGAATTAATATATATACTAATATCATCATTATTAATTGAGTCTAAATATAATAATTCTGCAACAATTATATTGGCAGTAGAATCATTTATCTCTCCTGTTAAAAGTATAATTCTATCTTGTAATAATCTTGAATAAATATCAAATGCATATTCTTTGTTACTTTGTTTTTCTAATATCGTTGGTATAATCATGAAATCATCTCCTATATTATATTAGTATAAAAAAATTTTTTTATACAATAAAAAAGATGACAAATAGTTTTCTTTTTGATAGAATATAAATTAAGGAAGGTAGATATAATGGATATGATGGATAAGTATTATCAAGTAACTTGTAATGGTGATACAAAATCATTTATTGAAGGAACTACTTATAAAGCAATTGCTGATTTTTATAAAGATTATTATGATAGTGAAATCTTAATTGCTAAAGTTGATGATGATTTTGAAGATCTAGGTAATAAGTTAAGAAAAGATTGTAATATTACTTTTTATACAGTTAATGATGAATATGGAAACAATGTATATTCAAAAAGTGCTAGATTTATATTGCTTTTAGCTGTTAGAAGAGTTTTAGGCTCAAGAGCAAAGGTAATCGTTGTTCATTCACAAGATAGAGGTATTTTCTTTGAAATCGATGGAGTCAAAGTTGATGATAATATTACCACTAAATTAAATCGTGAATTTCAAAATATTGTTGATTCAGATTATTTGTTTACTCATCTTACTGTATCTAGATTGGAAGCAATAAACTTTTTTAATAAAAAAAAGATGTATGACAAATCTAATATGTTAAAGTATATTGCCAATACATATATAAATTTATATAGAATTGATGATATGTATGATTATTTTTATAGTAAAATGGCATATAGTACTGGACAGATTAATTCTTTTAAAATTCAAAAATTAAATGGTGGATATATTTTACAACTGCCAGGAATTTATGAAGAAAAAAAAGAGTGGTATAAATTTAAAGATAGTAAAGTACACGATATATTTTTTCAGGCAATTAATTTTAGTAAAAGTATTAATATAAAAAATGCTGCTGAATTAAATGAAAAAGTATCAAAAGGAAGTTCAGAAGATATAATTATGACATCAGAGGCATATTACGATATGCAATTAATGAATTTGGCTGATGAAATTATAAATAAAAAATCTAGAGTAGTATTAATTGCTGGTCCATCTTCTAGTGGAAAAACTACAACATCAAAGAAACTAAGCATATTTTTAAAGTCGAAAGGTTGTAATACAATATCTATATCTCTTGATGACTATTTTATTAATTTATTAGATAGAAAAAAATTACCAGATGGATCTTATGATTTTGAATCTATAGATGCTGTTAATACTAAATTATTTTCAGAGCAAGTTAATCAATTATTAAGTGGTATGGAAGTAAATTTACCATATTATGATTTTATAAAGGGTATTAGTAATTTTAGAAAAGAAAAAACTAAAATTAGTAAAAATGATATAATAGTAGTTGAAGGAATACATGCTTTAAATGATATGTTATCTAAGGATATAGATAGTAAATATAAACATAAAGTTTATATAAGCCCACTATCAAGTATTAATATAGATAATCATAATCCAATATCTGCAGATGATATTAGAAAATTAAGAAGAATAGTTAGAGATAATAGAACAAGAGGACTTGGAGCGAGTGAAACTCTTGGTATGTGGCCAGAGATAAAAAAAGGAGAAATGGTAAGTATATTTCCATATCAAAGCAATGTTAATTCAGCAATTAATTCATCTTTAATATATGAAGTTGGTGTTTTAAAAACATACGCTGAACCATTACTTTATAGTATAAATCAGGATGATGAACAATATCCTGAAGCACTTAGATTAATTAATTTTTTAAAAAGTTTTTTGCCCATCCCTAGTGATGATATTCCAATTGATTCTGTAATTAGAGAATTTATTGGTGGAAGTTGTTTTAAATAGAAAGAAGGTATAATATGATAAAAATGGCAATAAATGGTTTTGGTAGAATAGGAAGGCTTGCTTTTAGGCAAATGTTTGGTACAGAATATGAGATAGTAGCAATTAATGATTTGACTAGTCCTGAGATGCTTGCACATTTATTAAAATATGATTCAGCACAAAAAAGATATGAAGGACATGATATTAAAGCATTGGAAGATGCTATTGTAGTAGATGGTAAAGAGATTAAAATTTATAAGGAAGCTGACCCTAGAAATTTACCATGGGGTGAACTTGATGTAGATGTAGTTTTAGAATGTACAGGATTTTTTACAAGTAAGGAAAAATCTCAAGCACATATTGATGCTGGAGCAAAAAAAGTAATTATATCAGCTCCTGCTGGTAATGATTTAAAAACTATTGTATTTGGTGTAAATGAAAAAATACTAAATAGTGATGACAAAATTATTAGTGCAGCATCTTGTACAACAAATTGTTTAGCACCTATGGCTAATAATTTAAATAATTTATATAAAATTAAAAGTGGAATTATGACTACAGTTCATGCATATACAGGAGATCAAATGTTACTTGATGGCCCACATCGTAAGGGTGATTTAAGAAGAGCTCGTGCAGGTGCTATTAATATAGTTCCAAATTCAACAGGAGCAGCAAAAGCAATTGGACTTGTTATACCAGAGTTAGAAGGAAAATTAATAGGTTCAGCACAAAGAGTTCCAGTTCCAACTGGATCTACAACAATATTAATAGCAGTTGTAGAAGGTAGTGATGTTACTGTAGAAAAAATAAATGAATATATGAAGCAAAATGTAAATGATTCATTTGGTTATACAGAAGAGCCAATAGTTTCAACTGATATTGTAGGAATTACAGAGGGATCATTATTTGATGCAACACAGACAATGGTTAGTAAAATAGATGATAATTTATATCAAGTTCAAGTAGTTGCTTGGTATGATAACGAAAACAGTTATACTGCTCAAATGGTAAGAACTGCTAAATATTTGACTAATTTATAGAAATATCTAGAAAATAGATATTTTTTTCATTGCAATTATTCCTTTTTTGTGATATCATTTTACTATGATAGGAGGATATAAAATGTTTGATAATATGGAAAAACTAGTTAACAGTGTAGAAGAAGATGAAGATGTATTTTTTGACTATGTTGATGCAAATGGAACAATAAAAAAAGCAGAGGTTTTAACTTTATTTTCCTTAGAAGGTAGTGATAAGCAATATGCAATGTGTAGTTTGCCTGCCGAGGATGGGAATTTTGATATTACTGCATTTATTGTTAATACACTTCCTGATAATACTGTTAGTTTAGATGATATTGAATCTGAAGAAGAACTTAACCTTGTAACAGAAGCTGTTAATGCAATAATGGAGTAATTATGACACCAGATATAAATGAAATTAGAGAGTTGCTAAATCAGCTGGAAGAAGCTGAAAAGAACAAGAATGATGAATTATATAAAAATACTGCAAAAAAAATAGCTGAAAAGGCACATTCCTTAGAAAAGAAAAAGAACAAGAAAAAGATTATATTTTATAAAAAGAAACATTTGAGAAAATCAAATATTAGAGTTAGAATTATTAATAAAGTAACTAAGATTGCTAGAATGCCTTTAGAAGGACTAAAAAAATTAAAAAATACAATAAAAAGTAAAGTTTCTAACTTTTTTGGGGAAATTAAAAATAACATAACTGATAAAGTAAACAGTGTGAAAGTAACGTTACAAGAAAAGAAACATTTAATAAAAAGGAAGAAAAGAAGAATAGTTGCAAGAGTTAGAATTATTAAAAGAGTCTCAAAAAAAAGATTACAATTATTAAAAAAGCAAATTGAGGTAAAAAGTAATTCTATTGGATTTACTAATTTAAAACAAAAAGCAATACTTGCGGGATTAACTGTTGAGAATGTAGCTTTAAAGGGCGCTGTTGCTGTAAAAGACGCAGTTAATAAGGCGAAAATAACTATAATAGATAAAAAGAATCTTGCAAAAAAACAAATTAAACGTAAGTTTGAAAAATCAAAAAGATTTATAAAACATATTACAGTTGATCAATTAAAGAAATTAAGAGATAATATTATTGAATTGAAGAATAAAATTGTTAAAAAAGTTAAACACGAAATTAGTGATAAGAGAAAAATTGCCGGTAGAATAAAATTAAAGATAACAGGAAAAATTACAAAAATCAAGACAGTTTCTATTGAAAAATATAATGAATTAAAAGAAAGAATTAGTAGTATTTTAAGTAATTCTTATGAAGGTAAACATTATGCAGATTCAAGTCAGGCGAGAAGAAATGCAATGAGAGAATTTTTCAAAAAACATCTAAATTCATCTAAAGAAGAAATAATAAAAAGAAATCAAGAACAAATTGATTTAATGCGTGCACAAAATGTGGAATTGCTTAGTGAACTTAGAGGTGAAGAAATAGAAGAACCAGTAAGCAGTAGAGTAATGTAGAAAACTTTTGTTTTCTTTTTTTTATTTATATGCTAAAATATCTTTGGTGATTTTATGAAAACGGATGATTTTAACTATTATTTACCTGAAGAATTAATTGCACAATCTCCAATTAAGAAAAGAGATAATTCAAAGTTAATGGTGCTTGATAAAAATACTGGAGAGATTAAGCATAAAGTTTTTAATCAAATTATAGATGAACTATCTGAAAATGATATACTTGTTATGAATGATACTAAAGTAATACCTGCAAGATTATATGGTGTTAAAGAGGAAACTCATGCTTTAGTAGAATTGCTTTTATTAAAAGAAAAAGATGAAGATGTTTGGGAATGCTTAACTAAACCAGCGAAAAGAATTAAAGTAGGTACTATTATTAAATTTTCTGATAGATTAAGTGCTGAATGTATTGATATTGGTGATGAAGGAATTAGAATATTTAAATTAATATATAATGGTATTTTATATGAGATATTAGATGAACTAGGAGAAATGCCACTTCCACCTTATATTCATGAAAAATTAAGCGATAAAGATAGATACCAAACTGTTTATGCTAAAAATATAGGTAGTGCAGCAGCACCTACAGCAGGACTTCATTTTACTGTTGATCTTATGGATAAAATTAGAAAAAAAGGAATAAAGATAGTATTTATTACACTACATGTAGGACTTGGAACATTTAGACCAGTTAATGTTGAAGATGTTACTAAGCATAAAATGCATAGCGAATACTATTCAATGGATTTCGACACTGCTAAAATATTAAATGATGCTAAGAAGGAAGGTAAAAGAATAATAAGTGTTGGAACTACTACAACAAGAACATTAGAAACTATTATGTCACTTTATGGTGAGTTTAAAGATTGTAGTGGATTTACTGACATATTTATATATCCTGGTTATAAGTTTAAGGCAATAGATGCACTTATTACTAATTTTCATTTGCCTAAATCAACTTTGTTAATGTTAGTAAGTGCATTATCAAGTAAGGAAATAATATTAAATGCATACAATGAAGCAATAAAAAATAAATATAGATTCTTCTCGTTTGGCGATAGTATGTTTATAAAATAAGGAATACTATGAATAAAGATGATTATATAAAATTAAATAAATATTTAAACAATATATTTAATTATTTAGAAAAAAATGATAAATACTTATTTATGTATTTAAATAATATATATAATATAAGCTTGCATATTTATGAATCTTTTAATGATTTATATTTTGATGATAATGAGACCACAAATAATTTATCATTTATAGATATAATTTATCGTGTTGAAAATATAATTAAAAAGATAGATTGTAAGTATATTCCAGATCTAAAAAATATTCTAAATAATGGTGAATTAAATTTTAGTTATAATAAAGAAGAGGAAGGAAATTATTTTTTAAGCGAAAATGGCCTTGGGATAATAAATATTGATAGAGAATATAATTTTCAAGATGTCATAAATTTAGCCCATGAATTTGGACATTATCTATGTAATAAAGGAAAAAAACAGACTAAAATTGGATATTTGCTAGATGAATTTATAGGAAGATATTTTGAAATTCAAGCTGTAGAGTATTTAATTAGTAATGGATATAAGGAAAAAGAGCTAAAGGCCAGTTTGCTTATTGAATATTTGCTTGACAATACTTATGAATTTATAAAAAATTATCCATTAATATTAATGTATTATCATTTTGGTGCTATTGATTTAGAAAGTAGAGAGTTATTTTGTAAATTTTTTTATTTTATTGATGAAGATGATTTTAATGAATTGTGTCAAGAAAAGCTTGAATTATTTGATTATATTAAAAGTGAGTATTTAAAAGACTGTATTAATAATTCTTATATTGTAGATGAATCTGATTTAATTTTTGAAATGGCAAAAGTATTTAGTGAAGATTATAGATACATATTAGGTACAGTTTTAGCGCTTTATCCACTTAATAAAAATGATATAATTGATTTAGTTGATAATCTAAATACCAAAAAATATGAAAATTTAACTTTATCAGATATATTAAAAAAATTAGATATAGATATAAATAGTGATGTATTTATTAAAAATATTGATGATTCTATAAACAATTATTATAAGTCTATAAAGAAGGTGATGTAATGGTTATTGTTATTACAGGACCAACTTGTGTTGGTAAAACAAAAATGAGCATTGAACTTGCAAAAAAATTAAATGGAGAGATTATAAATGCTGATTCTACTCAGGTATATATTGGACTTTCTATTGCTACTGCTAAAGTTACTGAGGAAGAAATGGAAGGGGTTAAACATCATTTAATTGATATAAAAAATATTGATGAAGAATATAGTGTTTACGATTATCAAAAAGATTGTAGAAGTGTAATAGATGATATAATAGCTAGAGGAAAAACACCTATTATGGTGGGGGGGACAGGTTTATATATTAAAGCTGCTTTATATAATTATGATTTTATTGAATATAAAAAAAATAATTATGATAGCTTATCTATTGATGAATTATATAATAAAGTTATAAGTTTAGATAAAAATAATAAAGTTCATAAAAATAATAGAAAACGATTAGAAAGTGCTTTAAATTATATGGAGAATACAAATAAACCTTTTAGTGAAAAAGAAAAAAGTGATAAATTAATTTATGATACTTTATTTATTGGCCTTACAACAGATAGAAATAATTTATATGATAGAATAAACAAAAGAGTAGATGATATGATAAATTTAGGACTAATTGATGAAGCATATAAATTGTATAAAACAAATATTAGAAGTAAAGCTGTTATGACACCAATTGGTTACAAGGAGTTGTTTTTATACTTTGATAAAAAAAATACATTGGAAGAATGTATTGAAAAAATAAAACAGAATAGTAGAAGATATGCAAAAAGACAGTATACTTGGTTTAATCATCAATTAAATATAAAATGGTTTAATGTAGATTTTGATAATTTTGATAATACTGTTAATTCTGTAATTAAATATATAGATAATAAAAAATAATATAGATATTTAATTTACGTTTTTTTACTACAATTTGTATGTAAATAAACGTTTTTTTATATATTTAATATAAAATATGTTATACTTATATTAAAGTAGAGGTGTTCTTATGGATATTGAAAAAAGAAATTTAATGTTATCAGAAATAGAAGATATATTAGAGTCATTAAAGGAAAGTTTATTAGTATTAGAAGCAGGATTAGAAATGATTGATTCAAAAGGAACTGTTATACTAAATAATAATGATATGTTTCTAAGTATTCCTAATAATATTATTTCTTTAAAACCATATCTAAGTATGAAAATTGGAAAAATAAATGCATTTTTAACTATTATGTATCAAAGATTGTATGCTTTATTTATGATAAATGATTTTGAAGCAAAAGATAGACTAAGTAAATATGATCTTAAAGATGTTTCTCTTTGTTTAAAAGATGTTTTAAAATCGATAAGTGTTATTATAAATACTGAAGGTTATAAAAATGGAACTGTTGAATTAGATATTCCAAATTTTGTAAATTATGATTATAGAGATAAATATGATTACAAAGAACAAATACCTAGTGATAATATTGATATTAAGCCACCTAAAAAAAGCGATAATACTAATAATGATTTTGCACAACGTTTTAAAGTATTGACACAAATGCTTAAAGATATAAAATCTGTTAGTAAAGAAGATTTAAAACTTTATTATCAAATAAAGGATGAAATAAATAAACTGAATAATAATCCGTTAAATATTGCAAAAATAAAATTTCATTTTATTAGTTTAGAAAGAAAGTATAATTTAAATAAAAGTAATAGATATAAATATTTAATAGAAAAGGAAAAGAAAAGAAATAAGATGTAGGTCTTATTTCTTTTTATGCTGCTAATTTATCTAATGTTCTTTTTTCTCTAGCGCTTATTCTCACTCTTTTTCCATTTATATTAACAACTTGTAAATTTGGTTTTTGTGAATGTTTTGTTGCTCTTAATGAGTGAGATCTTCTATTACCAGCAAGTGGTTTCTTTTCAGTTGCTTTTTTTGCCATGTTATTCCTCCATTCAAAGTTTTTTCTCTGCCTATCCAGTTTATCATAAAATATATTTTAAGTCAAATAAAATAACAAAATTATATGATTTTCTTGAAAAAAATATAGTATATTGTTAAAATAAAATTAAATTTAGATATTTATTAGGGGTGATTTGATGTATGTTCCATTAAATATAAAAACTGATAATTCTTTACAATCGAGCATGATATCTATAAATAAATTAATATCTTTTGCACTTAATAATAGTATTAAAGCATTAACTATTACTGATAATAATATGTATGGAGTAATAGATTTTTATAAAGCTTGTAAAAAGAATAATATAAAACCAATAATAGGGTTAGATATTAATATAAATGATAAACATATTATTTTGTATGCGAAAAGTTATATAGGATATTTAAATTTAGTAAAATTATCAACACTACAGTCAGAATCTAATATAGATATTCATAATTTATATACACATGCTTTTGATCTTATTGCAATCATTCCTTATGATAGTATTGATATATATGACAAATTAAAAGATGCATTTAACATATTGTTTGTATCGTATAAAAATAACGAAGAAAAAAATAATATTAAATATAATAAATTATATATGAATTCTATTATGTGTTTAAATAAAAGTGATACTAAGTATTTAAAATATTTAGAGGCAATAAAAGAGGGGATGTCATTAAAATTTATTGATAATAATTATTCTGATAATTATTTAAAATTAGAAAATGAAATTATTAAAGATGATATAAATAACAATATTTATATATATGAAAATTGTAATTGTGAAATAGTATTTAATAATAATTTAATGCCAACATTTAAAAATGATTTTTCTTTAAATAGTTTTGAATATTTAAAAAAACTATGTATTAATGGAGCTAAAAATAGGTTTGGAAGTAAAATAGGTAAAATTTATCAAGATAGATTAAAATATGAATTATCTATTATAAATAAAATGGGATTTAGTGATTACTTTTTAATTGTTCAAGATTATGTTAATTATGCTAAAAGTAATAATATTATTGTTGGAACAGGAAGAGGAAGTGCTGTATCTAGTTTGGTTGCATATCTTTTAAATATTACAGATGTTGACCCATTAAAATACGATTTATTATTTGAAAGATTCTTAAATTCAGAGCGTATTAGTATGCCAGATATTGATATTGATTTTGAACACGATAAAAGGGATCAAGTGATTAATTATTGTATAGAAAAATATGGTAAGAAAAAAGTTGCACCTATTATTGCATTTGGGACTCTTGGCTGTAAAGCTGCAATAAGAGATGTTGGAAGATGTTTAGATATAGATTTAAAACAGATAGATGCACTAAGTAAATTATTGGATTCTAATATTAGTTTAAAAGAAAATTATGAAAAAAATAAAAAATTACAGGCCTTTTTAACTAGAAAAAATGATTTATTTAATCTTTATAAAGATGCAATTCATTTTGAAGGACTTAAAAGACATACAACTATACATGCGGCAGGTATAGTAATGTCAAATACCAATTTAGATAATATTATTCCACTTACTAAACACGATAATTTTTATATTAGTGGATATGATATGACATACTTAGAAGAAATAGGACTTTTAAAGATGGACTTTTTAGCTATTAAGTATCTTACTATTATTCACAATATTATAGATTTGGTTAATAAAAATCATAATATAAATTTAAATTTTGAAAAGATAAAAATGGATAAATATAGTATAGATATTTTCACTAAAGCTGATACTATTGGAATATTTCAGTTCGAGTCTGCAGGAATGATTAATTTTTTAACAAAATTAAAACCGGATTGTTTTGATGATATAATTGCCTGTATCGCACTATATAGGCCTGGACCTATGAAAAATATTGATACTTATATAAAAAGAAAAAATAAAAAAGAAAAAATAGATTATATTCATGATAGCCTAAAAGATATTTTAACTCCTACATATGGAATAATAATATATCAAGAACAAATAATGCAAATTGCAAAAATAATGGCCGATTATACTCTTGGAGAAGCGGATATTTTAAGAAAAGCTATGAGTAAAAAGAAAAAAGACTTACTAGAAAGTCAAAAAGATATATTTAAAGATAGAAGTTTAAAAAAGGGATATGATATAGTAACTATAAATAGAGTTTTTGAATTAATGCTTAAATTTGCAGAATATGGTTTTAACAAATCACATTCGGTTGGTTATTCAATGGTGTCGATAAAAATGGCATATTTAAAAGCACATTATAGAAAAGAATTTTATTTATGTTTACTAGAAAGTGATAAAGGAAGTAAAGAAAAAGTTAAACAATATATATATGAACTTAGAAAAAATGGCATTGAGATAATAAATCCAGATATAAATTTAAGTTTAGATAAATACTTTATAGATAATAACAAAATTATATATCCACTATCATATATAAAAGGAATTAATACCTCTATTGTGCTTAATATAATTGAAGAAAGAAAAAATGGTAAGTTTAAAGATATATTTGATTTTGTTAGCAGGTGCTATAATAAGAATATAAATAAGAAAGTAATTGAGGCTTTAATATATACGGGATGCTTTGATAATTTTGGCTTTAATAGAAAAACACTTATAGATAATTTGGATGTTATAATTAATTATGGAGAATTATATAATGATCTTAAGGAATATGCATTAGTTCCTGAAATTAATATAACTGAAGATTATTCTAAAAAAGAAATTATGAATATAGAATATAATTATTTTGGTTTTTATTTAAAAAACAATCCTATTAGTATTGCTAAAAGAATTAAAAATAATAATATATCTATTAGTATGATTAAGAATTATTTTAATAAGAATATAGATATTGTTGTTATTGTTGATAGTATAAAGGAAATAGAAACTAAAAATAATAAAGAAAAAATGGCATTTGTTACAGTTAGTGATGAGGTTGATTCTACAACAGTAGTATTATTTCCAAATGTCTATAGTATGTATCAAATAAATAAAGGAGATATTTTATATATTAAAGGTAAAGTCGAAAAAAGATTAGATAATTATCAAATTATAGCTCAAAATATTGAGGTAATAGATATTAATTTACAATAGAAAATTAATGCTGCATATAATATTGTAGTGTTAATTTTTAATTTTTATAAAAATATGATATAATTAGTTAGTCAGAAGTTTTATATAACTTTGAGGTGATATTTTGAAAAGAAATCTAGATCGAGAATATTCGATGATAGTTAAAGATATAATGGATAATGAAGAATTTAAGAAAATGGCTTATATAGAGCATCATAATTCTAATAGAATGAATCATTTAATTAAGGTTTCTTACTATTCTTATGTTATTGCAAAAAAATTAAAATTAAAATATAAAGAAGTTGCACGTGCAGGTTTATTACACGATTTTTACTTTGGTAGAACTGTGGATCATGATAAATTTAAAGAAAAATTTAAATTATATACACATAATCATCCAAAAGAAGCTTTAGAAAATGCTAAGAAATATTTTGATATTAATGCTCTTGAAGAGGATATTATAATATCACATATGTTTCCAATTGATATAAAAATACCTAAGTATTTTGAAAGCTGGGTTGTTAGCGGTGTAGATAAAGTAGTTGCAACATATGAATTCTATAAAAAGGCATCAAAAAAATTAAAGTATGCTGCAAACTTAGGATTAATATTATTATTTAATGCTATAAAGTAAAAGTATTAATGCTACAATTTTTTAGGGGGAAAAGAATATGGCAAGAAGGAAAAAGACTAATAATAAATATGATGTTATATTAAAATTAACAAAAAAAGATCAAAAAGGACTATTAAAGATAATGGCTAAGATATATTTTGTATACAGAAAAGAAAAAAAGGATAAGATTACTAATGAACAAGCAAACAATGAATATGTAAAATATTTATCTAGATTTGTACCTTTAGTTAAAGATTTATCTCATGCTGGATATGAATCACTTAAAGATTTATCTAATTTAAGTACGGAAGAACTTGCAAATTATATAAATGAATTAGGTATGAATTATGAAGAATTTAAGCAGAATTACCATGAAAATGTGAATAATTTTATGAAATTAATTCTTGCATTAGCTATTTTAGATAAAAATGATATTAGAATTTCTAAAATAAATAATCCAAAAAAAACATTAAATAGTATAGCTCAAGGAAGCTATTTATATATGTTTGAAAATAGTTTAGATTGTTTAAGTGATGATGATCAAGAAAGAATATGTTCTATATTTAGAAAAGATTTTAGTTATGAGAATATTACAGATAATGAAAAATCTCTTATTGAAGAATATCATAATAAATTTATGCAAGAATATGTTAATCCTTATGTAAAGGATGAAGTAAAAAAAGAAGATTTGTTATATATGGTAAAAACATTAGGACAAAATAGAAATAGCATTTAAATCTAGATTAGAAAAAGTTAAAATTAATGATATAACTTTAAAAAATGATTTATTTTATGAGTTATGTTTTTTTAAAAATTAGCTCAGTAGAATAGAGTAACTTTTCTGATAAAATAAGCGAGAATATTTATTTTCTCGCTTTTATGTGATATAATTTTCTTGTGTCCTCGTAGCTCAGCAGGATAGAGCAATCGCCTCCTAAGCGATAGGTCGTTGGTTCGATTCCAATCGAGGACGCCATTTTATTAGTAAATATAGGAGTATAATTATAAAAAAAATGAATGTTATTGTGATTTTTGATAAAAATTTAGATAAGACTTTAATGTGTAAAAGAACTAAAGAACCATATATGGGAATGTATAATCTTGTTGGTGGTAAAATTGAAAAAGAGAATGATGGATTAAATGAAGCATATAGAGAATTATCTGAAGAAACAAATATTCAAAAGTCAGATGTTGATTTAATTTACTTTATGAATCTTTCATATATAAAATGGAATAAAGAATTAGAAGTTTACTATGGAGTATTAAATAAAGATGTTACTTTAATTGAAGAAGTAAATAAACTTGAATGGGTACCTATAGATGATAATTTCTTTGATATGAATAAATATGCTGGTGAGGGCAATATTGGTCATATTATTGAAGAAATAAAAATTGATATGAATAAAAAATAAGGTTGTTTTGACAATGTCATAAAAATATGATAATATGTATTTGTCAGAGAAACTTGCATAAAATAAAAAAGGGAAGACTTAACTTT
Organism: uncultured Caryophanales bacterium; assembly: GCA_946412015.1. Lineage (GTDB taxonomy): Bacteria > Bacillota_I > Bacilli_A > RF39 > UBA660 > RUG12438. The sequence continues at coordinate 51,378 of CAMKGA010000005.1, read as the reverse complement.
GCAGAGTTGAGTACTTACCCATTAAATGGTTAAGCACTTAATCTATGAGATTGAGTGCTGTTTTTCTTATATAGGTACTATTTTACTAATGTATTACTAATGTAAAAAGCAGGCCAATTAGTAAGAAGATAATAATGATTAAAGCAAAGATTAAAAAATCTTTCTTATGCATAACTATCAGCCTCCTTCCTTTATAGAAGTTGGCAAGCACTCAACAATTAAGTTTCCCTATGTAAATTATAGTATATTATTTTATATTAAACAAGTAAATAGATTAAAAAGATATAATATCGTAAATATGTATGTTATAGTTATGAATAAAGATAATTTTGGTCTAACTGGTATTGTTTTACATCAATTGTAACACTACGTAAAAAAGTATAGAAAGCATGGTATAATTATTATAGGAAGTGATAGCATGGATGATTTCAGTCAAATTTTATTTGAAACAAGATTTACTACAAAAGAGTCTGTTGAAAGAATTAAAAATAGGTATTCTAAAGAAGAACTCGAGCAAATGGCTAATTCTCAGAAAGTTGAAGTTGCAAGACTTAGAGAAAAATATGCTAATATCCGGCTACCTGATGAAGAATTGATTAGACAGGAATTAACTGAATATATGACTACAATAATAAAGTTAATTAATAGCAATTATTCGGAATTAATTCCAAGTGATAGATTAAAAAAATTAAATAGCATGATTCCATCAGGTGGAGTTGTAGTAATCAATGATGCAAATGATGATCATGATTTTAGTGCAGATCCAAAAAATGGAAAGGTAATTGTCAACTTAGCAAGAATTGGCAAAACAGAGAAAAATCCAAATCCTGATATTTATACTCAAATGTTAGCTGCTAATGGAACTTTACCACACGAATTGTTTCATATAATAATTCAAATGTTAATGCCTGAAGAAGTTGCAAATGAAAGAATGGTAATTAATATGTCTAATGGTGAAGTTATAACTTCAAGAGGTATGGTTGGATTTATGTTGAATGAGGGCTTTGTAGAAAAATTCTCTATAGATTTTTGTCAAAGACATGGTCTATATCATCAAATTGCTCCACAATATATTTCGTATGTAGATATTTGCAATTATATAATGGATAGATATCCACAAATAAATGAACAAACTATTTTTTCTTTAGATGAGAGAGATGTTATCGGTACTTTAAAACCTATAGAAAGACAAAAATACTATCAAGCGGAGGCTGTAAGTTATGCAGTTAGGCATAAAAAAAAGAATGCAAATGATGTTGTTAACTCTTCGATAGAGAAAGTAGAAATAGAATACTCTGATGTTTCTAAAGAAAGACTTGAAGAAATTAAAATGTATTATGTATTAAAAAACAGTAAATTAGCAGAAACAAGTGCTATTACACCAGAAAATAAGCACTTATAAGAGGAGTGAATAGTATGAGTAATATTATAGATTTAATATTAAAGAACAATTATTCTATATTTGGAAGCATTAATAAAGTTGAAAAGATTAATGTAGGATTTACTAATACTATATATAGTATTAATGATTCATTTATTGTTAAAGTATGTACTAATACTAATAATGAAGAAAGCTTTTCAAAAGAAATAGAGTTTTATAAACAAAATCAAGATAATCCATTAATTCCTAAAATGTATTATTCAAATACTGAGAAAAAAGATATTCCATACTTTTATGAAATAATTGAGAAGATAGATGGGGTATCACTATATAATGCTTGGCATACTTTTAATGAAGATAAAAGAGAAGAAATTATAAAAATGTTATGTAGTGCTATTAAAAAAATTCACAGTAACATTGGAAAAAAATATGACTGGAATAAATTTATTAAAGATAAGTTTATAATGTTGTATGATCAAGCAAATGAACTTAATATTTTTAATGAAGAAGAGAAAAAAATTATTGATTATGCATATTCTAAATTTAATAAATATTTAGATTCACAAGATTTTGTTTTAATTCATAATGATTTACACTTTGATAATATATTTTATAATGATGGTAAAATTAAATTAATAGATTTTGAAAGATCAATGTATGCACCTAGAGATTATGAATTAGATATATTATATAGAATGATTAGAAAACCTTGGAAATATGCTAGTGAAAGTACTGAAAAATATATTGACTCTAGTGATTATGCAAATATTATTTTATATATAGAAAAATATTATAAAGAATTAGTTAGTATTCCATATTTAAGTCAACGACTTGCAATCTATGATATGGTTTATAATCTAAAACATTTAATAAAACATCCTGATTTAAATGAATTAAAAAATGATATAGTTCTCGATTCTAAAATAGTTGCTTTAAAAGATGAGATGAGTTTTAATAGTATTAATACCCCAAAAGAATTAATGGACTTTATGGACATCAATATAAAATATGGTTGGATTGATACAAATGGTTTGAGACATTTTAATAATCTTACTGGATTTAGAGAGAATTATAGGATTAGTTCGCTTGATGAAATATTAAAAAGCGGATTAGGTACTTGTATTGAGCAGGCTAAAATGATTAAATGTTTTTTTGATAGAATGGGTATTAAAAATAAATTATATTGTTATAGAAGATATGAAACAGAAGAAAATTTTGATAGCGATGTTAGAATGCATTGCTTTGTATTGTTTTATTATGATAATAGTTGGTATCATTTTGAACATTCTAATATTCTAAAAAAAGGAATACATAGATATATATCATTGGATACTGCAATTAAGGATATTACAAGTAGCTATAAAGAAAAAGGAGATATTAGAAAAATAACTGAAATTGATTCTATACCTGATGGGCTTACATTTAAAGAATTTAATCAGTTTGTAAATGAATTTGATAATATAAAAATAAAAACACATTACTAGTTTTAAATGAAAAAAATATTTATTTTTATCATAAAAATGTTTTATAATTATGTATGCTTTTAAGATATAATTTAAATTTAATATATACATATCAACGATGTGTTTTTTAGTAAAAATAAACATATAATTTATTGGAATAAATAATTTTATATGATATAATTAATTTGTATAATAATGTAATTATTATGTTTAATAAATTAAAGGGAGGATTTTTTATGGGATTTATTAAAGCATTTACAGGAGCTCTAGGAGGAACTTTTGCAGATCAATGGAAAGATTTCTATATGCCTAGAGAAGATGTTCCAGCAACTGCTGCAATTTTTCAAGCAGTACCTAAAGGAACAAATAATGGGCGTGGTTCAAACACTAAAGGTAGTGAAAATGTAATTACTAATGGTAGTAAAATAGTAGTACCAGAAGGAACTGCATTAATTACTATTCAAGATGGTGCGATTACAGGATTTATTTCAGAACCAGGAGGGTTTGAATTTAGATCAGATGATCCTAATTCTAGATCATTCTTTGCAGGTGATGGAATTATTGCATCAACTATTAAATCTAGTTGGGATAAATTTAAATTTGGTGGACAAGCTACATCACAACAACTTGCATTTTATGTAAATTTAAAAGAAATACCTAATAATAGATTTGGTACACAATCAGAAATATATTGGGATGATGCATTCTTTGGAACACAAGTAGGAGCTGTTACTCGTGGTACATATACATTAAAAATTACAGATCCAATTTTATTTGTAAAGAATTTTGTTCCAGCAAAATATTTACAACCAAATGCAGATGTATTTGATTTTGCTGATATGGATAATGATGCAGCAAGTCAATTATTTAATGAAGTAGTTGGAAGCTTATCAGCAGCATTTTCGAATTATACAAATGATCCATCTAAAGGAAATAGAATGTCTAAAATTCAAGGTGATCAAATAGGATTTGCTCAAAGCTTATCACAAGCTGTTGAAGATGGTTATAAATGGAAAAGTGATAGAGGATTAGAAATTGTTAAAACTGCTATTCTTGCAATCGAATACGATGATGATACTAAAGAATTAATGAAGGATGTAAAAAAAGCAGATGCTCTATCTGGTGCTCGTGGAAATGCATTCTTTCAACAAGCAGCTGCTCGTGGATTACAAGGTGCAGGAGAAAATGGTGGAGGAGCTGGTATGGCGTTTATGGGAATGGGCATGAATGCTGCCGGTAATATGATGGGTGCTATGCAACAACCTAATACTAATGGTACATATCAACCTAATTTTGGAGGAACAAATAATGAACCTCAAGCACAAGATCCAACTGCTAAGTTAATGGAAATGAAAAAACTTCTTGATGCTGGTGCTATTACTCAAGAAGATTATGACAAAGTAAAAGCACAACTATTAGGATTATAGTATGGAAACTAATCAAGAGAATAATGTTAGTGAAGATATAAGAATTATAGAAACTTCAAACGATTCTAAAAATGGGCAAGATAAATGTCCAAAGTGTGGCGCAACTGATATATCATTAAATCAAAACACTGGTAAACTTAGATGTAATTTCTGTCGTCATGAGTTTGAACCTGAAAAAATATCAGGAATGGAAACAGATATTAGTAAGTTGGAAGGACAAGTTATTTCATCTGGAGCAAATAATTATAATGCAAGCGCTAGTGATACAGTTACATTAAAATGCAGTAGTTGTGGTGCTGAGGTTGTAATAGATACTTCATCATCAACTCAAGCTAGATGTCACTGGTGTAGGAATATGTTATCATTAAATGAACAAATACCTAATGGAGCAGTTCCAGATGTTGTACTTCCATTTAGTGTAAAAAAAGAAGAAGCACGAGCATCTATAGAAAAATTTGTTGGAAAAAGGAAGTTTTTTGCTCACCCTAAATTTAGAAGAGAATTTACAACAGAAAATATTATGGGAGTATATTTTCCATATATGCTTGTTGATATAAATGCTCATGCTAATTTTTCTGGTGAAGGAGAACATGAAACAAAATCATATTATATTGGCTTTGATGAAGATAGACAAAAAGTATATGATGCAGAATTATATCATGTTGAAAGAGAATTTGATGTAGCAATTTCAGGGTTATCAGTAGAATCTAGTTCTGATAGACTAAATAATGCATCAAAGGAAAAAACAAATAACATAATTAATTCTATTATGCCTTTCGATGTTGAAAATGTAGTTAAATATAATGCTAATTATTTGCACGGTTTTACATCAGAAAAAAGAGATACATCAATTAGTGATATAAAAGAACTTGTAGATACTCAATCTAAAGATATTGCTAGATTTGCTGCAAATGATACAATGGAACAGTATGATCGTGGTGTTAGATGGGATAAGGAAGAATTTAAAATTAAGGGACAACAATGGAAAGCTGCATATTTACCTGTTTGGTTATATAGTTATCAAGAGGTAAAAGGTAATAAGAAATTACTTCATTATGTAGCTGTTAATGCAAGAACAAAAGAGACTATGGGTAGTGTACCAATACATATGCCTAAACTAATAATCGTATCGTCATTTGTAGAACTTGCTGGTATAATTGCTATGATATTTGTAAAATTTGATTATAAATGGGCATTTTTATTTGCAGGTGTAATATATTTTCTTATAATGTATTTTAGATATCGTAATTCTAATGCTAGACATACATATGAATCTGAAACTAAAAAGGAAATATCTAATTTAAGACAAGTAGATACATATATAAAAGAAATGAAACGTCTTAGAAATTCTTATATGAATGGGGCTAATAACAGAAGAGTAGAAGGAACTAGTGTTAATAATAATATAGTAAAATCTATAGTTAACAATAAGACAATTGATAAGTTAACAGGTGGAAATATTGTAGCTGATATGATAAGAGATAAAGCTAACAAAAGGGATAAAGAGTAATTTTATCCTTTTTTTATTGACCATTAGGGAAATAAGTTCAGGCTACGTGCTTTAGCACGTAAATTCTTAAGAATTTAGAGGTAATTCATTGCCATAAGCCTTTTAATTGTTGTACAATATACAACTAAAGAGAGGCGATTGCAATGAGAAAAAGCTCACATGTACAATATGATATAGAATATCATATTGTGTGGACAACGAAATACAGATATAGAGTGATAGTAGGAAAAATAGCAGAAAGAGCAAGAAAACTTGTAATACAAAGTTGTAATAGTATGAATGTTAATATAATAAAAGGCTCTATAGGTAAGGAACATATTCATTTGTTAGTAAGTTGTCCACCAAGTTTGTCAGTGTCTAAGCTTGTACAACAATTAAAAGGTAAGACATCAAGAACTTTACAGATTGAATTTAAAGAATTAAGAAAGAGATATTGGGGACGACATTTGTGGGCAAGTGGATACTTTTGTAGGAGTGTAGGTACAGTTACAAGGAATATTATAAAGGAATATATCAAAAATCAAGAAGATGAATATGATGAGAATTTTAAAATAGTGGAATAAATTAGTGATAAAATAGAGTTTACTCTCATAGTAAGCTTTCAGCTTCAGAACAAGCCCTGTACCTTTAGTACAGGGTGGTTGACAATAAGTTTATTCAATTGTATAATTTATCAGTAAATAGGAGGAGTTATGAGCAATTTAGATATATGGGCAATACAATATTACCCTGAAGAATTAATTACTGCATTAAAACAAATAAAAGATGGTATGAATATAATTTATTCAAATATGACCTGTTCATTTAAAATAGGCGATATAAATATTGATTCAAGACAATTTGATACAATTTTATATAATGAAGAAAGTGATATTTTAATTATGCTTATGCGTGGTGGTGTAGCAAAAAAAGAGGATATTATTAAATTTTTAGAAGATAATAATAAGCCATATAGTGAGGTAACTTTTTCGCCAAGTGTAATAGAATATAATGATAAAGATATTATTCCTGAATTATGGTTTGCCAGGGAAGAGTATGTATTAAATGATGCATTAGATGATTCATTAAGTAAGGGTGTAAATTATTTGGAATATTATCCTAATGTATTAAGTAGTTTAAATCTAGGGTATATTACAAATAATAATTCTAATATATCTGTTGATGGGAGAACTTTTAAAGGACTTATAAAACTTGAAGATAAGGTTATACTTATTGTTAATCAAGAAAATAATAAAGAAAAAAATATGAATTTTAATGATATTATTTCTATAGTAAAAAAACATAATATGTCATATGATATAAATATAGATAATAATGTTAATATTTACAAAGATAATTTTAAAAAAACTAAATAATTGTTATTTACATTCAAAATAAAGTATAATATAATACTATTTATTAAGAGGAGTATAATATGATAAATGATTTAAAAGTCTATGCATCAGATAGGATTTTAAAATGTCATAAGGTTATTTTAATACCACATAATAATCCTGATTTTGATGCAATTGGATCTGCAGCGGGGCTTACTTTGATTGCAAAAAAAGTATAAAAAGGAATCTAAAATTATTGTAAATGATAATTTATCTATGGTTGATCCAGGGGTAAAAATCATTGTTGATGAGTTAAATAGAGAATCAAATTTAGTAATTGATAAAAATAAATATTTAAAAGAAAAAAATAGTGATGATTTATTTATTTTAACTGATGTAAATAAAAAGAATTTAATAAGTGTAAATGATATATTAAATGATAATATATTGATTATAGATCATCATAATGAAAATGAAAATACTGTAAACGCAAGTTATAAATATATAAATACTAAAATGTCTAGTGCATCCGAAATAGTAACTAAATTAATTACTATGTTAAAAATAAAAATACCAGCTTCTATTGCTAATTACTTGCTTGCAGGAATTTATCTTGATACTAATAAGCTTACTAAAAACACATCGTCTGATACGTTTAAAACTGTATCTAAATTAATAGATAGTGGTGCATCTATTAATAGAGTTGCTGACTTTTTTACAGAGGATTTTACTAGTGATAGAAGAGTACAAAATTTAGTTAATAAATTAGATATTAATCATTATACAGTAGGAACTATTATTGCTGATGAGAATGAAATAGTAGAAGCTGTAGAACTTGCTAAAGCTGCAGATTATTCATTAAGATATGGTCTTGATGCAGTATTTGCTATGGGAAAGATTAGTGATGATGTTATATCTATTTCAGCTAGATCTAAAGGAATGCTTAATGTAGGAGAGGTAATGAGTCAACTTCAAGGTGGAGGTAATGAGCATTCTGGTGCTACTAAAATAAAAGATGAATCTATAGAAGAAGTAGGAACTAAATTAAAAAAATTATTAAAAAACCCTTATTATATATAATAAAATTGGTGCAAGATATTCTTGCTTTTTTTATTATATATAGAAAAAAACTAAACTGAAAAAATTATAAAATAAAGTTTGCTTTTTTAACTTTTTAGCACTCAATACTTGACAATGCTAAAAATGTATGGTAATATGTTTTTAGCAGTTAGGAAATTGGATTGCTAAAAAAAGATAAGTAGGTGTTGTTATGTTGTCAAAAAGGCAAGAAGAATTACTTAAGATTATTGTTGAGGATTATATTAAGACAGCACGGCCAATATCTTCTAAATCAATATGTGATATATTAGGCTGTTCATCTGCAACAGTAAGAGCTGAGATGAGTAATTTAGAAGATATCGGGTTACTGGAGAAAACTCATATTTCATCAGGGCGTGTTCCTAGTGAAAAGGGTTATAGATATTATGTTGATAATATAATGGTACCAAAAGAACTAACTGGAGATGATATGCTTAAATTACAAACAATTGTAAATAATAAATCATTGGTAGTTAGTGATGTTATTGAAAAAAGTATGGAGATTATATCAGAGTTAACTTCATATGCTGCAGTAGTTTTAGGTACTCACTCTAAGAATAATTTAATTAGTAAAGTAGAGGTAGTACCAATTGATGAAAAAAATTTGGTAGCTATAGTTGTTACTGATAAGGGTAATGTAGAACATAAAAATATATATATTGATGCAGTTGTTGATATGAAGGATGTTAAACAGACAGTTGAACTTATAAATAAGTTAATTGTAGGAACCTCTTTAGATGAGGTTAGTTCAGTTCTGGAGTTTGAGGTAAAACCAATAATAGGAAATTATGTAAAGCAACACGAAGTATTATATAATGCTTTCTATAATGCATTTACAGATTTTGCTTATGAAAATGTTAAGACTAGTGGAACTAAAAATATGCTTATGCAACCAGAATTTAATGACGTTGATAAGATTCGTGAAATTGTTAGTAAGTTTGAAGATAAAGATATGGTTGAAAGCATTAAAGAAGAGGATAATGGTATTAACATATATATTGGCAGTGAAAATAACTTTGATGATGATGTAACTGTTATTAAAACTAAATATCAAGTAAATGGTGAGGAAGGTACTATTGCTTTAATTGGACCAAAGCGTATGGAGTATGATAGAGTAATTACCCTTCTTAATTATATAATGGAGAATATTGAAAAATAGGAGGTATTTGTGAAAGAGGAAAAAGAAGAATTAAAAGATAAAGAATGCAATTGTACTGAAGAATGTAACTGTGGTGATAACTGCGATTGTACAAAAGATGATAAGTGCAGTGAGAATTGTACTTGTGGTGATGAGTGCACGTGTGGTGATGATTGCGCTTGCGGTGATGAGTGCAAATGCAAGAAAGATAAAAAAGATAAGAAGAAAGAAAAAAAGAAATTTTTTAAGAAAAACGATGAAAAGTTAAAAGAATATGAAGCTAAGATAAAAGAGTTGGAAGAAAAAAATCTTATGCTTAGTGCGGATAATATTAATTACCGTAAACGAAAAGATGAAGAGGTGTCTAGACTTCTTAAATTTTGTAATGAAGATATTATCAAAGATTTACTTCCGGTTGCAGATAATTTTGAAAGAGCATTAAAACTTGCAGAAGACCATAGTGAACCTGAGTTTGTAAAATTTACTGAAGGTTATCAAATGGTATACTGTAGTATTCAAAACATTTTGGAGAAGTTTGATGTAAAAGCTATAGATGGTGCTAATAAACCTTTTGATCCAAATTATCATAATGCTGTTATAATGGAAGAAAAAGATGGTGTTGAACCTGGTATGGTAATTGAAGTATTACAAAAAGGGTATCTATACAAAGATAAAGTTATTAGACCAGCTATGGTTAAGGTAAGTCAGTAATGGATCATAATAGTATAATAGATAAGAAAGATTATAAAGTATATAAGCATGCAGAGGATTATCCTTTGGCATTTATATGTGATAAATTAATTGCACCTAGTGTATCTTTACTTAATATTAAAGGATATAAAACATATGCTAGTTGTAGTGGACATTATAAGTTAGAGTTTTATGAATATTTTGATTGTGATTTATCTAAATTGGAAGAGTATTCTAATGATAAGAGAATAATTATAAAAGAAGTTAGGAATAATTCATTTGATTATTGGTATGAGGTTAGTAATACACATATTTATATACTTTTTTCATCAATTTATAAATTTGATGAATTACCTGATGGGTTTGAGTATATAAATTATGATAATAAAACTTGTATTGATTGTACTATTAACTTTTATGATTTAAATGGTAAAAGATTAAGAAGAGACGTTGAGTGTGAAATAGAAGAAAAAAATAAAATTTTAAAAAGTTGGGTAGATAAATTACCCGTATATGAAAGGAATGATTAATTATGAGTAAAACAATAGGTATAGATTTAGGTACAACTAATAGTTGTGTATGTGTATATGAAGGTGGAGAGCCTAAGGTTATTGTAAATGCAGCAGGAGATAGAACTACTCCAAGTGTTGTTGCATTTAAAAAAGGAGAAATTATTGTAGGTAAGACTGCAAAGCATCAAGCTGTTACTAATCCTGAGACTATTAGTTCTATTAAAAGATTAATGGGAACTAGTAAAAAGGTTAAGGCTAATGGTAAAGAATATTCTCCAGAAGAAGTTAGTGCAATGATTTTAGGAGATTTAAAAAAGACTGCTGAAGATTATTTAGGAGAAAAAGTTACCAGTGCAGTTATTACTGTTCCTGCATACTTTAATGATGCACAAAGACAAGCTACTAAGAATGCTGGTAAGATTGCTGGATTAAAGGTTGAAAGAATTATTAATGAACCTACAGCTGCAGCACTTGCTTATGGACTTGATAAACAAGAAGAAATGCAAACAATTCTAGTATATGACCTTGGTGGCGGTACATTCGATGTATCAATACTAGAACTTGGAGACGGTGTATTTGAAGTTAAATCAACTAGTGGTAATAATAAGCTTGGTGGAGATGACTTCGATGAGAGAATCGTAGATTATATCTTAGATGATATTAAAGATGAGTATGATGTTGATCTTAGAGATAATAAGATGGCTTTACAACGTATTAAGGAAGAAGCTGAAAAAGCTAAGAAAACATTGTCTAATGTTACATCAACTGATATAAGTTTACCATTTATTACAGCTGAGATTAACTATGAAACTACACTTACTCGTGCTAAATTTGAAGAATTAGTTGATGATCTTGTAGAATCAACATTAGAACCAGTTAGAAAAGCGTTAAAAGATGCAGGTTTAAAGGCTAAAGATATTGATAAAGTTATTCTTGTTGGAGGTTCTACTCGTATTCCAAAAGTACAAGAAATCGTTAAAAAGGAACTTGGTAAAGAACCATCTAAAGAAGTTAACCCAGATGAGGTTGTTGCAATGGGAGCAGCTATTCAAGGCGGTGTATTAACTGGTGAAGTTAATGATATAGTATTACTTGATGTTACACCACTTTCACTTGGTATTGAAACATTAGGTGGAGTATGTACTGTATTAATTCCAAGAAATACAACTATTCCAACAAGTAAGAGTCAAGTATTCTCAACAGCTGCAGATAATCAACCTGCTGTAGATATTCACGTATTACAAGGTGAAAGACCAATGGCTGCTGATAATAAGACTATGGGAAGATTCCAACTTACAAATATTCCACCAGCACCTCGTGGAGTACCTCAAATTGAAGTTACATTTGATATAGATGCTAATGGTATTGTAAATGTTAAAGCAAAAGATCTTGGAACAGGTAAAGAACAATCTATTACAATTACTTCATCTACAAATCTATCTGATGATGAAATTGATAAGATGGTAAAAGAGGCTGAACAAAATCGTGAAGCAGATGAAAAACGTAAAGAAGAAGCAGATGTGCGTAATGAAGCAGAACAAGTTATTTTTGCAACAGAAAAAGCTATTAAAGATTTAGGTGACAAAGTGGATTCATCTGATAAAAAGAAAGCTGAAAAAGAAATTAAAGAATTAAAAGACGCATTAGAAAAAGATGATATTGAAGATATTAAATCTAAGAAAGATAAGTTAAATGAAACTGCGATGGCACTTGCTACTAAAGTTTATGAACAAGCTGCAAAAGATAATCAACAAGCTGAAACTAAAGAAGATAAAAAAGAAAAGAAGGAAAAAAAGTCTAAAAAAGGCGACGATGATGTAATTGATGCAGAATATGAAGAAAATTAATGAAGTTCTAGGTAACTAGAACTTTGTTTCTATAATTAATTAGATTGGAGATAATATGAAGAAATACAAAACTAGAGCTGATGTAGAAGAGAAGTATAAGTGGGATTTAACTGATTTATTTAAAGATGATACTGATTTTGAAAAATCATATAAAAAAGCAAAAAAGGATGTTGCTGAATTAAAAAAATATGTTGGATGTACAAAAGATAAAGATAAGCTTTTAGAGTTTTTAACTAAAGATATAAATACTATAGCTTTAGTTGAAAGATTATATATATATTCTTATTTAATTAATGATCAAGAATTAGGTAATTCTAAAAGCATAGATAGAAAGAATAAAACAAGTGATTTATATAATTTATATTCGTTAAATGTTAGTTTTTTTAATCCAGAGTTATTAAAGTTATCAACTGATGAATATAATGATTTATTTAAAGATGATAAATTATTAGAATTTAAAAAATCATTAGATGATATATATCGTAATAAAGAACATATTTTAGATGAGAAAAGTGAAAATATTATTAGTGAACTTACAAATGCAATGAATCATTTTGAAGATATGTCATCTACGATGTTAAACTCTGAACATGACTATGGAGATATTATAATTGATGGTGAAAAAGAAAAGATTACAACTACAAATTATCGTAGATTAATGAAAAATGAGGATAGAAATTTAAGAAAAGAAGTAAGAGAAAAATTTACAAAAGTTATTGATAGATATGGAGTATCTTCTTCCCAGTTTTTAAATGGATATGTAAAATCTAGCATAACATTATCTAAATTGCATAATTTTAAAGATGCCTGGGATGCAAAATTATTTGGATTAAAATTAACTGATAAAGCATATAGTGCACTAATTAATGTAGTTGAAAATTCTGTAGCTAGTTTAAAAAAATATTACGATGTTTATAAGAAAAGATTTAAACTGGATAATCTATATCAATATGATCTTGGCCTAGATTTTACTTCATCTAAAAAAGAATATAGTATAGAAGAAGCACAAGAGTTATGTCTTGAGGTTATTAAACCTTTAGGAGAAGATTATGTTAATCATTTTAAAAAGATATTTGAAAATAGATATATAGATTATGCTCAGTATCCATCTAAATGTTCTGGCGGGTATTCGTTTGCGCCTTTAGATAGAGATTCAAGAATACTTATGAGTTATAATTATGATTTAGAGTCAATTTCAACAATTATCCATGAAGGAGGACATAATGTACATCATCAGTATGTTGCAGAAGAAAATCCTTTAGAATATAGAGGAGTATCAAGTTTAATTGCTGAGGTTGCATCTTTAACTAATGAATGTTTACTTTCAAATTATTTAGCTAATAATGCTAAAGATAATGATACAAAAATTGCAGGTATTTCTAATATTATTGATGTTATTATTTCTAATTTATTTGGTGCAGTTAGAGAAGGAAAAATAGAACTTGATTTTTATAATTATGTAAATGATGGAAATACTATTACTAAAGATTATATGAAAGGGTTAGAAATAGAATCACTAAAAAAATATTATGGAGATAAAGTTATATTAGATGAATTATCAGGATTATCTTGGATTAGGAGAAGCCACTATTATATGAATTATTATTTATTTAATTATACATTTTGTATTAGTGTTGCTACTAATGTTGCAACTAAAATATTAGATGGTAATAAAGATATGTTAGATAAATACTTAAAATTCTTAAAAACAGGTTCTGATATAGATGTTTTAGATGTATTTAAAATAATAGATATTGACCTAGAAGATAAATGTGTATATGAAAATGCAATTAAATATTTTGATTCTATGGTTAATAAGTTAAATGATTTAATTTGAAAGTAGGTGTAGTATGAATAAAAGAGATTATTATGAGGTATTAGGTGTTTCTAAAGGTGCATCACAAGATGAAATAAAAAGAGCTTTTAGAAAACTAGCAAAAAAATATCACCCTGATGTATCTAAAGAACCAGATGCAGAAGTAAAATTTAAAGAAGCACAGGAAGCATACGCAGTATTGTCTGATGAGACTAAAAGAGCTCAATATGATCAATATGGTCATGCAGCATTTGATTCTATGAATGGTGGAGCTGGTTTTGATTTTTCGGGCTTTGATTTCAGTGATATTTTTGATGGACTATTTGGATCAGGTTTTGGTGGATTTAGTGGATTTGGTAGACGTGGTTCACGTAGTGATGCTAAAGACGGCAATGATAGATTAATGCGTATTAATTTATCTTTTGATGAAGCAGTATTTGGAACAAAGAAAAAAATTAAAATTGATGTAAACGATGAATGTGAAAAGTGTAATGGAAAAGGTGGGTTTGGATCTCACAGCTGTAAAACTTGTCATGGTAAAGGTGTTGTGACTCGTGAGCAGAGAACTATACTAGGTGCTTTTATGAGTCAAACTACTTGTCCTGATTGTCACGGTAAGGGTACATCTTTTGACAAAATATGTACAAGTTGTCATGGTGATGGTACAGTTAGAAAAAATAAAGAGCTAGAGGTTAAAGTACCAGCTGGTGTTGATAATGGAAGTAGATTAAGATTAGCAGGTAAAGGCGATAGTGGTATAAATGGTGGTGCTGATGGAGATTTATACTTAGAGTTTATGGTAAAAGATCATCCTTTATTTATTCGTGATGATTATGATATTTATCTTGAACTTCCAATAACAGTTACTGATGCAGTATTAGGATGTAAAAAAGAAATACCTACGCTTTATGGTAATGTAAAATTAAATATTCCAGCTGGAAGTCAAAATGGAGATAAACACCGTATAAAGGATAGAGGCGTTTCTCATATCAATAGTAGTACTAAAGGTGATATGTATGTTGTTTTAAATATTGTAATTCCAACTAAGATAGATAAAAAACAGAAAAAAATGTTTGAGGAATTAGCAACTACAAATCTAAAAACAAATGATTTTAAATTGATAGATTCATATTTAGAAAACTAAATATGAATTTTTTTATTAAATATTGATCATTGGTATATTAAAAGAAAATAATATACAAATTTTTTAATACTTGATTTTTTTTTTAATATCTATTAAACTAGTATTAGATAGCAAGTCTATCTATATTAATAATTGGAGGTATAAATATGATAAATACAATCTCCATTTTGTTATTCATTATTGGAATTATTACTGGTTTAATAGTAATGTTTGTAATTATAAATATAAAAAATTCAAAAAAGCAAGAAAAGGCTAATGATATTTTAAAAAAAGCTTATGATGATGCAGAAGAGTTAAAAAGTAATGCTTTAAGTGAAGCAAAGGCTGAAGCAAAACAATATAAAGAAGAAATAGAAAACGATTTAAAAGAAAAAAAGCAAGAAATAAAAGAAAGTGAAAAACGTCTTGCAAATAGAGAAGAAAATATTGATAGACGTGATGAAAATTTGCAGAATCGTGAAAATATGCTTGATGAAAAAGAAAAAAAATTACAAGAAAAACAAGATAATATTCAAGGTGAACAAGCAAAAGTGGAACAAATTAAACAAGAACAACTGGATTTATTAGAGAAAATTTCTGGTTATTCAAAGGAAGTTGCACGAGACTTAGTATTAAAAAGAGTAGAAGAAGAAATGGACTTAGAAATATCTTCCTATATTAAGGAAAGAGAATCAGAAGCTAAAATGGTTGCTGATAAAAAAGCAAAAGGGATGCTTGTTGAGTGTATGCAAAAATATGCAAGTGATGTTGCAGGTGAACAAACTGTAACTGTTGTAAATCTTCCAAATGATGATATGAAGGGAAGAATTATTGGCCGTGAGGGTAGAAATATACGTACAATAGAAGCAGTGACAGGTGTAGATCTAATTATTGATGATACTCCTGAGAGTATAGTTTTATCTTCTTTTGATCCTTTAAGAAGAGAAATTGCAAGAGTGACTTTAGAAACTTTGATTAAAGATGGAAGAATTCATCCAGCTCGTATTGAAGAGATATATGATAAAGTATCTAAAGATATGAATACTAAAATAATGGAATATGGTGAAAATGCTTTATTTGAACTTGGTATTGCTAAAATGGAACCAGAATTAATTGAATTAATTGGAAGATTGAATTTTAGAACAAGTTTTGGACAAAATGCTTTAAGACATTCTATTGAAGTTGCATCATTATCGGGAGTGATGGCATCAGAATTAGGAGAAAATGTTAATTTAGCTAAAAGAGCAGGATTACTTCATGATATTGGTAAATCAGTGGACCATGAAATTGAAGGAAGTCATGTTGAAATTGGTTCTAACTTAGCTAAAAAATATAAAGAAAATGAAATTGTTATAAATGCAATAGAATCTCACCATGGCGATACTGAGGCGACAAGTGTAATTTCAGCAATTGTTGCAATAGCGGATAGCTTATCTGCATCTCGTCCTGGAGCTAGAAATGATTCTTTAGAAAATTATGTTCAAAGATTACAAGAACTTGAAGGTATTGCGGATAAAATACCTGGAGTTGATAAGTCATATGCAATGCAAGCTGGTCGTGAGCTTAGAGTTGTTGTAAAACCAGATGAGGTAGATGATAAAAAAGCACATAAGGTTGCTCGTGATATAAAAAATAATATAGAGCAAGAATTACAATATCCAGGCACAATAAAAGTAACAGTAATAAGAGAAACGAGAGCTGTTGAGGAAGCAAAATAACGCTTCTTTTTAGTTGACAATAAGCATTAAACATGAGATAATCATTTTAGATAGGAGTGTGTTTTATGAAAAAGAAAATGGTATTTGGTGCAATTGTTTTATCTTCATTTTTAATTTTAACTGGATGTGGTAATTCTAGTAAACTTATAAATCAAGCTAAAAATAATATTAAACAAGCTGAAGAAACTATTGAAAAAGCTAAAGATGATGTTAAAGTTACAAAAGATAATTCTAGTAGTGCTAAAAGTATTAGTGTAGGTCAAACTGTTACAACTAAAAATTTTGAATTTACATTAAGAAAAGTTGAACTTTCATATGATGTAAATCCAGATAATCCAGCAAGCTTTTATATGCATTATCCAGCAGCTAGTGGAAAGGTTTATATTCACGTTGATGCTGATATAAAGAATCTTCAAAAACAAGATTTAGAAGCAGATGAGGTTTATAATGTAGAGGCAGATTATAATGATGGATATAAATATAATGGCTCTCTAATAGTAGGGAAAGAAAATAGATCAAGTTTTACATATGCTAATATTACAAGTATTGCACCATTAGAAACACTTGATGTTCATAGCTTAGTTGAATGTCCAGAAGTTGTTGAAACAGATACTACATCAAAACTATATATAATCATAAAAATGGCTGATGGCAGTCGTTACAAATATGTAATTAGATAATAAAAATAAAAGATTTAAAATCTTTTATTTTTTGTATTTTATTCCTTGATATGTATTTCTTCTTTTTAATTCTTTATCTATACCATTTAAAACACTTATTTTATTTAATATCCAACTAGGTTCTATTAATTCTTCTTTAATTGGATCACCCGTTAATCTGTGTATAACAATATCTTCACGTAAATATTCTATTTGATCACATACAATATCTATATACTCATCCATACTTAATATTTTAAATGGATTATCTTTATACATATGAGCTAATTTAGTATTTTTTACAATAGATAACATATGTATTTTAATTCCTTGAATATCTAAATTACTTAAATATTTAACAGTTTCAATCATCATATCTTTAGTTTCATTCGGAAGTCCATTAATAATATGAACTACAACATCAATATTTCTTTCTCTTAGTTTATGTACCATATTATAAAAGCAATCTAAAGTATGACATCTATTAATTAATTTTGCTGTTTCATCATGTATTGTCTGAAGACCAAGCTCAATAGTAAGATAGGTTCTATTATTTAATTCAGTTAAATAATCAAGTACCTCATCGCTTATTGAATCAGCTCTTGTTGCAATAGAAAGACCAATTACATCTTTTTGTTTTAAAATAAGCTCATATCTTTCTTTTAATTTCTCAAGTTTATCATATGTATTAGTATTAGCCTGAAAGTATCCAATTAATTTACTATTTGGCCATTTATTTAACATTATTCCTTTTCTTATTTGAAATTGTTCTAAAAGTGGAACGTTTTCTTTAAAGTCACTACTACCATTTAAACAATATATACATCCGCCAAATCCTTTTTTGCCATCAATATTTGGACAGGTAAAATTAGCATCCAAATTTATTTTAGCTACTTTGGATGAGAATTTGTGCTTGTAATAATAATCTAGAGTATAATACCTTTTATTAGTATTAGAATATTTAAACACGTTTTGTAACCTCATTTATAAAGTATTTAAATATTTTATCATCATCTAGCTCAGGATGATATTGTACTCCTATAATAAAGTATGATTTATCTTTATACTCTAATGCTTCTATTATGTTATCATTTGCTCTTGCAGTTACTTTAAAATCACTACCTACATTTGTTACTTGTTTTAAATGAAGAGATAATACACTTTTTTTATTAGTTTTATAAATATCATATAAGATACTATTATTATCAATATTTATATCGTGAATAGATTCTTTTAAAGTATCATAGTTACATTCTTTTATATCTTGCATAATTTCATATCCATGGATATTTGGGGTTTTAATATCTTTTAATTTAAAAAAATCTTCATTTTCAACCTCATTAAAAATTTTCCATAAATTTTCTTTATTAATAGATATATTCCTTTTAACCAAAATATCTTTTAATACACTAAAGAAATTTAAAACTTGCATACCTAAACATATACCAAGTATTGGCTTATTATACTTTAGAGCGTGCAATATTATATCAAAATGGGCTCTTTCTAATTTTTTACCACCTGGAAATAAAAAACCATCACACATATTTAATTGTTCATCTAATACATCTTCATCACTTAATAATAATCCGAATGGAACAGCCCCACATTTAGTTGTCATTTTTGAATAACTATTTAAAAATATATATTTAAATTCATATGGATTATTATCATTTCTTCTAACTCCGGGAACAATACCAATTACTGCTTTCATAAAACACCTCTAAAATATTATATCATTAAAGTTTATAAAATGTAAAAATTTTGTTATAATGTATAGGGTGGAATTATGGAGTATAAAATTGATGATAAAGTATATCAAGTGATAATTGTAAAAAAAAGAAATAAAAATACATATATAAGGGTTAAAGAAGATATGAATATATATGTTACAACTAATTATTTAGCTACAAAATCATATATTAAAAGATTACTGGATAGTAATTATGATTATTTAAAAAAAATGATTAATCAAATGTGTAAAAAAAATGAAAAACAAGAGTTATTCTTTTATTTAGGAGTCTCTTATGATATAATATTCATATCAACAATTAGTAATGTAGATATTGATTATGATAATAAAATAATATATGCTAAAGATGAGAGAATGTTAAATAAATGGTATAATAAGATAATAAAAGATACATTTACTAAACATTATATAGACATATTTAATAAATTTGAAGAAGTAAAATTAATACCTAAGTTACGAATTAGAAAAATGAAGACTAGATGGGGAGTATACAATAGAGTGAGTCATACAGTTACATTAAATAGCGAACTTATAAAGTATTCATTACAAGCACTTGATTATGTAATTGTACACGAATTAAGTCATGTTATATTTTTTGATCATTCGAAAAATTTTTGGAATTTGGTTAGTAAATATTGTAGTAATTATAAAAGTATAAAAAAAGAATTAAAGGAGTAGTTTATGAAGCATTTAAATAAAGTTTTGATATTTTTATTTGTATTGACTATTTTTAGTGTAAAAGTACCAAAGATAGGCGCTAAAAGCATTAAGGATTTGAAAGCTGAATTAAGTGCAGCAGAGGAAAAATATAATAAAAATCAATCTGAAAAACAACAAACTGAAAGCGATATAGCTGCAACAAAGCAAAAAATTTCAGAAATAACTGCAGAAAAAGAACAAGTAAGTAAGGAAGTAGATAATTTAAATAAAGAAATTGAAAAATTAGGTGAAGAGATAACTAAAATGCGTGAAGAGATTAAAAATATTGTTCATTATTATCAATTATCTAGTTCTAATTCACTTTATTTAGAGTATGTTTTTAATGCTTCTAATTTTACAGATTTTATATATAGACTTGCTGTTTCTGAGCAACTTTCTGAACATAGAGAAAAAACAATAAATGAATATAATAGATTAATGGATGAAAATAGAAAAAAATTAGATGAACTTGCAAAAAAACAAACAACATTAACTAAGTTAGAAAATGATTTATCGATTGAGTTATCTAAACTAGATGAAAACTTATCGGGTATTGTTGAAGTTAGTGTTAATATTAAAGATGAAATTAAAGAAATTAAGCAAAGCATTAATACATATACGACAAAATATAAATGTTCTGAAACAGAAGATGTAGCTGTTTGTGTTAATAATTATAATCAGGCGCAAATAAGAGCAAGACAACAAAGTACACCTTCTTCTGGAGGTGGCGGTGGAGTAGCTCCATCTGCAGCTGGCTTTTATAGACCTGTTGCATCCGGTAGAATAAATGCAAATTTTGGTTATACTGAATATTATGGATCATTCCATGATGGTATGGATATAGGAGTCCCACACGGCACACCAGTTTATGCTATTACTGCAGGAACAGTTATGAAAATTTCATATAAAAGTTCATGTGGTGGAAATATGGTTTATATTGGACATTATACAAGTAGTGGAACATATACATCAGGATACTTTCACCTTGCAAGCGTTAATGTAAGTGTTGGACAAGTAGTTGATCAAAATACAGTTATTGGTTATTCAGGAGGAGTACCTAGTATAGAAACTTGGGATGGATGTTCAACAGGAGCTCACTTACATTTACAAATGGGAACAGGTATATTTATGAGTGATTATTTCTATTATTCAAATTATGCAGCTCGTAAATTTGATCCAAGAAGATTAATTAACTTTCCAGCTATGGGATCATATTTCTCTGGTAGATAATAAATCGACAAAAATAAAAAATCACGACTATTATAATAATAGTGGTGATTTTTTTATGAAAGTAAAAGTTATTGATGAAGCGCACGAATTAGATTTAGAATCTAGCGTTAACAAATTTTTAAGTGATTTTGAAGGAGAAGTAATAGATATAAAATTTCAAGTATCTGCCTCTATATATAGAGATGAACAAATATTTTGCTTTTCAGCTATGATTATTTATAACTAAAAGTATAAAATATAAATTTTTAATTCAATATATACATAGAATATTAATAGGAGAGATAATATGTTTAATAATTTTACAGAAGAAGCAAGGAAAGTATTAATAGAAGCTAAGAGAGAAATGCAAAATTTAAAACATCCTTATGTTGGTAGTGAGCACTTACTACTTGCAATATTAAAATATAATAAAGATATAAAAGATAAATTAATAAAGTATGGTTTAACATATGATAATTTTAAAAGTCAACTTATAAAAATAATTGGAGTTGGTAGTAAAAAGAATAACTATTTCTTATATACACCACTTTTAAAAAGAATACTTGAAACAGCAATGATAGATAGTAAAGAAAATAATAATGGTTGCGTTACTGTAAATCATCTTTTTTCATCCCTTCTTGAAGAAGGAGAAGGTGTTGCAATTAGAATAATGATTGGAATGAATTTAGATTTAGATGAGTTATATCATCTTTTTATAACTAAGATTACTAAAAATAAGAAAGGAAATAGGCTTATAATAGATGAACTAGGTGTTGATTTAACTAAACAAGCAATTGATAATAAAATGGATCCTGTAATTGGTAGAGATGAAGAGATTAAAAGAGTATTAGAAATATTATCAAGAAGAAAAAAGAATAATCCTATATTAATAGGAGATGCTGGAGTTGGAAAGACGGCAATAGTAGAAGAGTTAAGTAGATTAATATCAATTGGAGAAGTACCGAGAAATTTAAAAAATAAAAGAATAGTTAGTGTAGATATGGCATCAACTGTAGCCGGTACAAAGTATCGAGGAGAATTTGAAGAGCGAATTCAAAGGATGCTTAATGAACTTGAAAATAATGATGATATAATTATTTTTATAGACGAAATACATACAATTGTAGGTGCTGGAGGTGCGGAAGGTGCGATAGATGCATCAAATATATTCAAACCAGCATTAGCTCGTAACAAGATGAGATTAATTGGTGCCACAACAACAGCAGAATATAAAAAATTTATTGAAAATGATCGTGCACTTGAAAGAAGATTTCAAAAAGTATATATAAATGAACCTAAATATGATAAATTAAAAGAAATATTATTAAAAATAAAAAAGACTTATGAAGATTATCATCACGTATTAATAAAAGATGATTTAATTGATCTTATTATAAAACTATCAAATAAATATATATATGATAGAAAGCAGCCTGATAAAGCAATTGATATATTAGATGAGGTATGTGCTCATGTTAGTATAAAAGAAAATAAAATTATGAAAAAATATAATAAATTAAATAAACAATTAAAAGAGATTATTAACTTAAAAAAGCATGCTTTATTAAATAATGATTTTAAGATGGCAACTGTATATAAAGATAAAGAAAATAAATTAATGGATATGATAAATAGATTAGAGTTAAATTTATATGATGATACAAATTTAACACACATAAAAAAAGAAGATATTTATAAAATAGTAAGTAATAAAACTAATATTCCTATTTATGAAATTAATAAAGAAAATATTAAAGATATTACTAGTGTAAAAAATAAATTAAATAATGTAGTTTTTGGACAATCTAAAGCGATAGATGAAGTAGTAAGATCATATAAGCAAATTAAACTTGGATATAGGGAAGATAAATGTTTTTCATATCTATTTGCTGGATGTTCTGGAGTTGGAAAAACCTTACTTGCCAAAAAGTATGCTAAAATAGTTTCTAAAAATGTTATAAAACTTGATATGAGTGAATATATTGAACCCCACTCAATAAGCAAATTAATAGGCTCCCCAGCAGGATATGTAGGTTATGACGATTCTAAAAATATATTTGATAAAATAAAATATAATCCTTTTTCTGTAATTATTTTAGATGAATTTGATAAAGCACATAATAATATTAAAAATTTATTTTTTCAGATATTAGATGAAGGGATATTAACAGATTCGAAAGGTGAGATTATTAATTTTAAAAATACAATAATTATTATGACTACTAATGTTGGTTTTGAACAAAAAGAAATAGGGTTTAAAACTGATAATAATGATAAGAAAATAAAGAATACATTTGGAATGCCTTTTACTAATAGAATAGATAAAGTAATTTTATTTGATGATATGAGTAGGGATACAATTTATAAAATAATAAAATGTAATATAGATAAATTAAGAAAAAAATACACTGATATTAAAATTAAAGTATACAAAAGTGCAATAGATGAGATAATTAATCTATCTAATTATAAAGAATATGGTGCAAGAAAGGTAAATAAAATTATAAAACAAGAAATAGAAGAGATAATTATAAATAATATTATAAAAGATAAAAAAAGTGTATGTATAAAAAATATTTATAGTAAAAAATTAGTCAAAGTTTAATAATATTTTTACTATAAGTAAAAAAAATATTTTATTTTTTAAAAAATTGTGATATTATTATTACAGTGAGGTACTGTTATGAGTGTAGATATTAAAAGAATAGAGGAAGAATTAACTCGCAGTTTTAATGCTAATAAAATGTTTGATAGTAGTAATATAGGAAAGGATAATACTGTAGAAGATAAAATTGTGTCATTTTCTATGAGATTATCTGAGTTAATAGAGGGAGTAGATTTATCTAATTTTTATAAAAAATTAGAAACTTTAAAATTAGAACCATTATCTAAATATAGTGATAAAGGATTTGTTGATTATGATGCTATTAGCAATACTGGATATATAAGCACGACTCCTTTGGAACATGATGATGAGAATAATTTTAATGTTGATAATTTATTTAGTCAAGTAATGTTAATGACATTAACATCAAATGAAAAAGATTATGGATTCGGAAATGATAAATTAAGCGCACTTAATAGAGCCTGCACATATATGATTGCATCTAATATTTCTGGATGTGCAAGAAGTAATTATAATGAAGAAGAATTAACTTGTTTAAATAAATTAAATACTATGTTAAAACATAAAAATGAAAATAATGTTGATTTTATAGATGCTTATTTTTCTAATAATGGTAGTAGACTTAAAGAAGAATTACTTGAAATAGGAATAGATGATGCACTACTTGATCAAATTAATCATTTGTCAGGTTTAAAAATGAGCCACATAGAAGCTCCTGAAAGATTTGGAGAAATAGATAATCAACTAAATAAAAATTATGCTAAATTGCTATCTACACTAGATAGAATAGATGATAAGCTAGTAAGTGAATATATGAGTAATGCTTTTAATGACGAAGTATTAAATTATTCTGATTTTGGCATAGCACACGGAACAGAGAAAATGTATACAGCGCTTAATTATTTAAAGTCTAAAATTAATAAAGTATCTGATAGCCAAAAAGTTGCACAAAAAATTGTGTAATTTTTTTTCTTGAAAATAATGAACATATGTATTATAATTGTGTAGGTGGTATTATGAGTATAATTATGCATATTGATGTTAATAATGCTTTTTTATCATGGACAGCTGTTTATATGTTAAAAAATGGATATCAAGAAGATATTAGATATCAAGAAGCAGTTATTGGTGGAGATGAGACTGCTAGAAGAGGAATTGTACTTGCTAAATCCATGGTTGCAAAAGCAAGAGGAGTTAAAACTGCTGAAACATTAAGAGAAGCTAAAAGAAAATGCAGTGATTTACATATATATCCACCTTATTATAAATTATATAAATATATGTCTAATAAATTATTTGAATTGATTGAAAATTATATTCCTGATATAGAAATATTATCTATAGATGAATGTTTTGCTGATTATGGAAAAGTAAAAAACTTATATGGTGATGAGATTAAATTTGCATATAAGTTAAAAAAAGAAATAAAAGATAAATTAGGTTTTACTGTAAATATTGGAATTGCAAACAATAAATTATGTGCAAAAATGGCATCTGATTTTATAAAACCAGATAGAGTACATACGTTATTTGAAAATGAAATTGAAAGTAAAATGTATCCTCTTCCAATAGAAAAATTATTTGGAGTTGGAAAGAAGACTGCAATAAAATTAAGAGAATTAAATATAAATACAATAGGAGATTTAGCTAATGCTAATGAAAATTTTTTGCATAAATATTTTAAAAATCAAACAAAAAAACTAATAGATAGTGCAAAAGGAATTAGCGATTCAATAATTACTATAAAAAATAGAGATGTATCAATAAGTAACTCAACTACATTACCATATAATTTAAATGATATAGAAGATATTAATAAAGTTATTTTATCTCTTGTTGAAAATGTTTGTATAACACTAAGAAAGAAAAGAAAATATGCATCTGTAGTAGGAGTTAGTTTAAAAGATAAATTTCTAAAAACTAAATCACATCAAAGAAAACTTTTGAATGCAACTGATAATACTGATGAGATATATAATGTATGTAAATTATTAGCAAAAGAATTATATAATGATGAATCAATTAGATTAGTAGGAGTAAGTTTAAGTAAACTAACAGATTATAGTAATTATCAAATATCATTATTTGAAGATGTTAAAGAAAAACAAAAAGATAGTAATCTAGATAAAGTAATAGATGATTTAAAACAATTATATGGTTCTAAAATAATAAATAAAGCATCAATCATAAACAGTAATATACATAAAAAATAGTTATTTATCATATAATTTAATAAAATAATTTAATAAAATATATTGAAACTAATTAATTTTTTTGCTATAATTAATTAGTAATTTGATGGGTCTATAGCCAAGTGGTAAGGCGTGGGACTGCAACTCCCTGATCGTTGGTTCAAATCCGACTAGGCCCTCCAATATGATAGGAAACTCGAACTTTTACATTTCGAGAGTAATAAATGCTAACTAGAAATAGTTAGTTTTTTTGTTATTTAAGAAAGTGAGAGTGATTATATGTTAACAATAGAAACTAAAGAATTAGAGATAAGTTTAGAACTAAAAAGAAAGGTTGAAATGATTTGTAAGTTTGCTCGTGCTAAACCTACTTTTAAAAATGGGAATATCAAAAGTATTAAGGAAACAAACATTGCTTATGTAATGCCACATATTATTAAAGTTAATAATATTGATTATTTAATGTTTGATGAATGTGATGACATATTTGTTAATGGTTATAATGAAAAAATAAAATTTAAAGACTTTGAAACCTACATTAAAAGCCATTTTTAAGCCGATGATTTGACATTTCTTAGTTTTGTGGTAGAATAATCAACCAAGAAGACTTATGTCTATTTAGGGGGGTAAATAGTATGAGATTCAAGTTTAAAAGCAAATATTATTCTAAATTAGATTTTAAGAGGTGTCAGTAGTATTAAGCACTTAATACTTTTGACACCTCTTTTTTAAAGAATTGGAGTTGATGATTTATGAATGAAGAAAAGAAAATTGCAGGAATTTATAAAAGAGTTTCAACACTAGACCAAAAACGAGAAGGTTTTAGTTTACCAGAACAAGAAGAAAAATTAAGAGAATTTTGTAAATTTAAAGGTTATGAAATTTATAAAGTATATGCTGATGAGGTAATAAGTGCGAAAGATGATAAAAGACCAGCATACCAACAAATGATACAAGATGTTAAAGATAAGAAAATAAATGTAATTGTTGCTTTTAAACTAGATAGACTTACAAGAAGTGTATTTGATATTGAAAAACTTATGGAGTTTGTTAATGATAATGAATGTGATATTGATTGTATGGCTGATGAATCTAATACTACTACTTCAAATGGTAGAATGGTCATGAGAATAATGACTAGTGTTTCACAAAACGAAATTGAGAAATGTTCAGAAAGAACAAAGTTTGGACTTGTAGGTGCTATTAAAGCAGGTCATATTCCTGGACCTTTACCTTTAGGTTATCAAAGAATAGATAAAAAGATGATACCTGATCCTTTAACAAAAGACATAATAGTTAGATTATATGATTTGTATTTAGAGGGTAAAAGTTATCAAACAATAGCAAATATTTATAATAAAGAAAAAGTTTTAGGAAAAACAAATTGGCTAGATTCAACAATAAGTAGGATGATAACAAATGAGATTTATAAAGGCGATTATGTGCATGGAAGAAGTACAAAACACCCTACATATTATGAAAATGTTGTCGAGCCATTAGTTAGTAAAGAAAAATGGGAAGATTGCCGATATCAAAAACAAAGAAATGCTAGGCATTATGAAAGAACAGCAACATATCTATTTACTAATAAACTTAAATGCTCTAAATGTGGTTGCTTTCTAGGTGGAAGTGCTACTACTAAAAAGAATGGTATAAAATATTATTACTATAAATGTGAGAAATGTAAAACTTATTTTAGTGAAATAGATATTGAAGAAAGATTAAAAGGTTTCTTAATTGAATTAAATAAGCAAGATGAATTAATTAACGATTATTACACACCATTTATTAAGTCTAAATTAGATAATAAACAAATAGATTATGAAAAGGAAATAAAAGATTTAGACAAGCAATTAGATAGAATTAAAAATGC
This sequence comes from uncultured Caryophanales bacterium, assembly GCA_946412015.1. GTDB lineage: Bacteria > Bacillota_I > Bacilli_A > RF39 > UBA660 > RUG12438. The sequence goes on along the minus strand of CAMKGA010000005.1, from coordinate 23,334 downwards.
TTATATCAAAGGTGTTTTAAAAATTGAAGATTTTGAAAACGATATAAAACAAATTGAATTTAATAAAAATGATTTAACTAAAAAATATCAAGAACAAAAACAATATGAAAATTTGAGTTTCACAGTTGATGATTTACTTATATTACAAGATAAACAACAAATAGATGAATTTGTTAAACCTGAATTATTCTTTATTAACTTAAATAAGTGGTTAAATACCTCTAGAGAAAAGAAACAAAAACTATTTGCTAAATATATCGACTTTATCGAAATAGAAAAGGTAGATAAAAATATAGAAATTACTAGTGGTAATTTTAGAGAATCATTTTTAGCAGACATGCGAAATAATCATGTTATGTATGGAACACCTTATAACTTTAATATTTTTGAAGATGATTATGGTTATCCACTTCGTATGAATTGGGAAGCAAAAACTAAAGAAAATGCCAGAAAATACTTTGATAAGTTATGTGCTACTCTTGGAAGTGATTATAAACTTAACTATTATGAAGTAGATACTGATGATGATTTAAGAGATATAACATTTACAAGTAGTTGTGAAATAGAAAAGATAATAAGACTTATAGCTCTAGAAAGAGATAAATTTGATAAAAATAAAAACTTAAAACTTGCAATAATTACAATAGATTTAACTAATGTAATTGCTCCTAATGGGAAACAAGTTTATAAAGGTTATTTTGAAAAAGTTAGAGAGGTTTTAAAAGATAATGAGTTATGCCATATTTAGAAGTGAATCGATAAATACACTTAAAGATTTAGGAGAAATTGGTGCTCATAATAAAAGAGATAAAAAGTCTTATAAGTCTAATCCTGATATAGATATGTCTAGGTCTAAAAACAATATAGAAATTGTTCCTTTAAATGAAAGATATTCAAAAGGTTATTATGAATTAGTTAAAGATTATAAAAAGGAATATGAAGAAAAACAAAAGACAACAAGAGAAGATCGAAGAAAGTCGTTTGATAAAATGCTAGATGATTCAAATAGTGTTGTTGCCGATGAATTGATGTTTACTAGTGATAATGATTTCTTCAAAAATATGAGTAAAAAAGATATAAAAAAATGGGCTGATTCTTGTATGGAATTTATTTATAAAGATTTAGGTTATACTAAAGAACAAGTTTTACATAGTGTTGTTCATATGGATGAAAAAACACCACATATGCATTGCGTAGTAGTTCCTTTAATTAAAAAGTTTGATAAAAGAACTAATACCGAAAAATATACTATTTCTAAAAAGCGTTATATGAAGTCTGGCGAGTATATTAGCGAACTGCAAGATAAATATTGGAAACGAATGAATGATAATGGTTTTAAACTAGAAAGAGGTATTAAAAATATTGATAATGAACATATCTCTATTAAAGAATTTAAAAAATTAACAAGAAAACTAGATAATCGTATGGAAAAACAAAATCATCTTATGACTAGAGATTATGAAATACTAGAAGAAAAATTAAAAACTTCTAAACCAACTATTACAGGTAAAGAAGTTAAAATTGATAAAGAAACTTATGATACTCTCAAAGACTTTATGAATACCTCAAAAAGAGTAATTAAAGATATGCCTAATAATCAAGCATTATTTAAAGAACTAGAAGACTATACCAAAAATTATCGTGAAATGGAAAGAGAAAAACATAATGTAGAAGTTGAGGTTAGAAAGTTAGAACATAAAAACGAAGAATTAAGAAATGAAAATAGAAAACTTCATAACTTCTTAAATGTAATGCTCCAAACCTTAAAAAAGTTCTTTAATAAATTACTCCACATAGGAACTGAAAAAGATAAAGACGATGTAGTTAAAGAAATAACTGCTTATCATAGTTTAGACTATTATAACGATAGAGACTTACACGATATTGCTGATGGAACACCTAAAGAAGAAGAAATAAATGATTATATTTATGAACAAAACTGTGGCTATGATAAAGATTATGATGACAAAGATTTTGATATTTAAAAAGACGAGCAATGCTTGTCAATGAACATCTATTTCCAATAGATAAAACACACTTCTCTATTGGCAGAGCCAATAGGTGTGTGCAAAGGGAATTTTCCCTTTTGAAACCCTAAAACATAATTAAGCAAGAACTAATCGTTCAAGCAAAATTATGTTTTTTTTGAATTGCAATAAATTGCAATTATTTATTTTCACAACTTCGTAATGAAAATAAATTTATAAAAGTCTATCGCCACTTACAAAATTACTTCGTAATTTCATAACGTGCCATGTCTTTTATTTATATGTAGCAACTTCACAGTTGCCTAAAACCAATCCAGCATCTACAAGTGAGCCATTTGGAATAATCTTATTAAAGAAACAATTAACAGGGATACTTATTCCTCCTTGTATTTAATTCTATTTTTTTATATTTCGTAATTATTTATTTCACAATTTTTAGGTACATAAATTGATAAATCTCCATCTTGAGGTATCTCGTTAAAGTAAAAATAGATTGCTCTTAAAATACCACCATGTGCTACAATGAGTATATTTTTATCTTTATCTTTTTTTATAATTTCATCTAAAAATTCATGTACTCTTTTAAATAATGTAGGCAAATCTTCAAAGTTTTCATCCTTTGATTTGTAATTATAATCAAAAAATAAATATTTGCCAAAACCTTCATTCTCTAAATTTTTTCCATCTAATTTACCTAATGTTCGTTCTCTAAGCCTATTATCATAAATAACAGGTATATTTTTTTCATTTATTATTTTGCATGTATGCTTTGCCCTTAACATAGGCGAGCAATATATTATGTCATAATGATTATTATTCATTAGTTCTTTTGTTTGTATAGCTTGCGAAATTCCTATATCATTGATATCTTCATCTAATGTTCCATTGTAAATTCCTTGTGCATTAGCATTAGTTTGACCGTGTCTTATAGCAAAGATTTTCATATTAAGTTTCATCCCTTTCACTTCGTTCAAGGCACACATAGGTATGAAAACTTGAACTAAACTTATTTTTCTATATAATATACAATCTGAAGGAGTGTGTACTACAAAGCACGGTAGGAGGAGTTGCAGACTTCCTGTAACTCTTGGGATTAAACCAGTATTTTAAGCAGTGCAAATGCAGTTTTTTCAAGCACACATAAGTAGTCCCTTTGAGGCTGTAGGTTAATCATTGACTTTAGTTAATTCTTAGTGTTAACTGCATAGACAACTCACTCCTTCAAAAATATTTTTGAAAGGAAGGATTTATTTATGAAAGTTATTTATCCAAAAGCATGTGGTGTTGATGTGCACAAATCTTTTATTGTTGCAGTAATTTGTGATTCTACTGGACAAACAACTAAATACTCTAAAAAACGTTTTTCTACCTTTAATAATTCTTTAATCGAATTTAGAAATTGGTTACTCGAAAACGACTGTCAAAACGTATGCATGGAATCTACTGGTAAGTATTATATTCCAGTATACAATGCATTAGAAGGTCATATCTCTAATGTCGTCGTTGCCAATCCTAAATGGGTTGCTGTTATAAAAGGTGAGAAAGACGATAACAAGGATGCAAAATGGATTGCAGACTTGTTTAAATTAGGTATTGTTCGTTCTAGTTTTATTCCACCTAAAGATTTTAGAATCTTAAGAGAGTTTACTCGCTATTTATACAAACTTACCTGTAATAGAACTTCTGAGAAAAATAGATATACTAATGCACTTACCGTTGGTAATTGCAAATTAGATATGGTTTTTTCCGATATCTTTGGTAAATCTAGTCAATCTATTGTTGATATCATTATGAATAATGATAATTTCTCAGATGAAGATATTATAAGTTGTTTACACAAACATTGCAAGTCATCTCATGAAGATATTCTATCTTCTGTTAATGGTATTACTTTTACTAATGAACAAAAACTAAGAATTAATATTATCAAAGAACATATTGATTATTTAACTAATCAGATTAATTCATTAAGAGATATTGTTGATAATTTAATCACTCCTTATGAAGATTATATTACTCTTCTTATGACTATTCCTGGTATTGATAGATATTCTGCAATTACTATTCTTTCTGAAATAAGTAATGATATGTCACAATTTTCTAATCACTATCGTTTATCTGCTTGGGCTGGTCTTGCTCCAGGTTGTAATGAATCTGCTGGTAAAAAGAAATCTGTTAAAATTTCAAGAGCTGGTGTTTATCTTAAACCTTGCCTAGTCGAGGTCGCACATTGTGCTGTTAAAGATAAAGCTAATACTTATTATGCCAACAAATTTAATAAAATTTCTAAACTTAGTGGTAAGAAACGTGCTTATATTGCAATTGCTAGAAAAATCTTAGTCGCTATCTATCATATGTTATCAACTGGTGAAGTTTGGAATCCATCTGATTTAGCTTCAAATGAAACAGATGATAAAGATAGAATTAAATATACTAAGAATAATTTCAACCAATCTCTTAAGCAATTATTATCTTTAGGTCTTACATCTGATGAACTTATTAGCATAATTAATCAGAACGCCAAATTAGATAGTTAAATTTTGACTTTAACTTGGGGTAAGGGGAAGTCTGCCCTTTTTTTAGCATTTTTGCCAAAATAAATTTACTTTTTGTTTTCAGGTTAATCCTCCAATTCAATATTAACATATATCACTTCAATTATATCATATTCTAAAGCAAATTGATAATTCTAGAATAAAATTCAGAGAAAAAGATGATAGATTTGAAAGATAAAATGTGGTAAAATTATATTGAAGTTAAAAATACCAAACACTGTCTAGCAATTTAAGTTGGAGTCATTATTGTTACCTAATATATATTGATGATATTGATGAAAGAAATTTTTATGAAAAAGAATGTATTAATTCAAAATGGTCTGTTAGAGAGTTAAAAAGACAAATAGATTCATCTTTATTTCAAAGATTACTGCTTTCAGATGGTAAAGTTAATAAACAAAAAGTATTAGAATTATCTAAAAAAGGACAGACAATAAGTAATCCTACTGATATATTAAAAGAACCTTATGTGTTTGAATTTTTAGGTATAAAAGAAAATAAACCATTACTTGAAAGTGATTTAGAAAAGAATTTAATAAATCATCTATCATCTTTTCTAATGAAATTAGGAAAAGGTTTTATGTATGTTAGTAACCAAGTTAGAATTACATTAGATAACAATACTCACTATTACGTGGATTTAGTATTTTATAACAAAATGTTAAGGTCATATGTATTGATAGATTTGAAAATGGATGATATGAAACCAGAATATGCTGGGCAAATGAATATGTATGTTAATTGTTATAATAAAGAGATTAAAGATGAATTTGATAATGAAACAATAGGTATTATTCTTTGTACTGGCAAAAAAGGTATAACTATGGAATATGCTTTAGGTGGATTATCTAATAATATCTTTGCTTTCACTTATACTTATTATATTCCAAATAAAGAAGAACTTATAAATGAAGTAGAAAAAGTACTAGAAAATAAATTAAATAAATGATATAATAACTAACAAATTGAGGAGGTGACTAACTATGTATCAAGTAGATTTTGATAAATTTAATATAATATTAGACAATTTGTTGAATCAATATAATTGTTATAACAAAAACGCAAAAGAATTTTTTAACACATATTTTCATAATGCACGTAGAAGCATTTTAAATCTTGACGCAAAGTACGAATTTGTTGAAAAAAAACAACAAGTATTATTCTTAAAAATTTTACATATGATGTTAATAGCTCATAAATATGTATTTCATTTTGAAAAAGATAATATGTTAAATCTTTATAATAATAGTGAAGAGAATTATTTTGATATAACCATGTTTTTGAAGGATAATGCCCAAGAATTAGAATTATTTAGATTGTATTTTAATGAATTAGAAAACAACTCGAAATTAAATTTGACTTTTTATGATGATAAAGTTAATAATTATGAATTTCAATTTATTGATAAAAAAACTACATTGTTTGATCAAATGCAAAGGGTAAATAACATTAATAACTTAAAATCTGAATCAAAAAAATTTTTGAATAGAAGAATAATACAAGGAGCACATGATATTAACTATGCGGCAACTTTAGCAGGAGAAATAATCAATATAGAAGAAAAAAATGATAGTTTATTTAATGAAATATATACAAAAATTCAACATAATGAAAAAGCATCATTGTATATTTTAAGAAAAAAATTATTAAGGCAATCTTTTTTGGAAATGAATACTTATAATATTTATCTAAATCATTTAAGAGAACAACATTTTTCCAATCCAAATGACAAAAAACTACTTAAAAGTTATCCATATATTGATGTATTTTGTAAAATGAAAAATAATTAATAACACAAAATTTATAATAATTATCCCGAACATTATGATATTGAATAAAAAACAAGAAAAAGTTAAAATATTATTAGAAATTGATATTAAAACATTAATTTCTCATTAATGAGGAAAAGTTTGAAATAACTTAACCAACCGCTCCAATATGATAGGAAACTCGAACTTTTACATTTCGAGAGTAATAAATGCTAACTAGAAATAGTTAGTTTTTTTGTTATTTAAGAAAGTGAGAGTGATTATATGTTAACAATAGAAACTAAAGAATTAGAGATAAGTTTAGAACTAAAAAGAAAGGTTGAAATGATTTGTAAGTTTGCTCGTGCTAAACCTACTTTTAAAAATGGGAATATCAAAAGTATTAAGGAAACAAACATTGCTTATGTAATGCCACATATTATTAAAGTTAATAATATTGATTATTTAATGTTTGATGAATGTGATGACATATTTGTTAATGGTTATAATGAAAAAATAAAATTTAAAGACTTTGAAACCTACATTAAAAGCCATTTTTAAAGTAATGTAGTAATTGAAAAAAATAGATAATTGTGCTATTATTGTTGAAGAAAAACTTTACTTAAAGTTTTTTTTGTGAGGTGAATATATGATATCAATAAAAAGTGAAAGAGAAATAAATCTTATGAGAGAAGCAGGAATGATGGTTTCTAAAACTCATAAGTATTTAAAACCATTTATTAAAGAAGGAATTACTACTAAAGAACTTGATAAGATTGCAGAAGATTATATTAGAAGTATGAATGGAGTACCTACTTGTAAAGGTTATGAGGGTTTTCCTGCAGCACTTTGTACAAGCGTTAATGATACAGTAGTTCATGGAATTCCAGGTAATTATAAATTAAAAAATGGTGATATTATTACAATTGATATGGTTATTGGTTATAAAGGATACCAAGGGGATGCTGCTTGGACATATGCAGTTGGAGATATATCTGATGATAAAAAGTATTTGATGGAACATACAGAAAAAGCTTTATATGAAGGAATTAAAATGGTAAAACCAGGTAATAGAATAGGGGATATTTCAGCCTCTGTATATAAATATGCAAAAGAACATAATTTAGGAGTAGTTAAAGAATTATGTGGACATGGAATTGGTACTGAAATGCATGAAGCTCCAGATGTACCTAATTATGGAACTTTTAATACTGGACCTAGACTTAAAGAAGGAATGGTTATTTGTATAGAACCAATGCTTAATTTTGGAAGTTCGAAAGTATATTTAATGGACGATGAGTGGACTGTTAAAACAATGGATAAAAGTCCAGCTGCCCATTATGAACATACCGTTTTAGTTACAAAAGACGGTTATGAAATATTAACTCCAAGATTAGTTTAATTTGACTTTAATGGTTAAATGTGCTAACATACTTTCTAATTTCATGAAAAGGGGGGACTATGTTATGAGTAAAAAATTAACAACGATATATCAAAAAACAAATGGTATAACAAAACAAATTGATTATACAAAAGAAAGATATAATATAATTCAAAGTAATAAACATTTATGTTGGGATTGTCTAAATGGTATCCCTTCTAAATGTAAAAAAATTTATGATATTACAAAATTGAATATTAATGACTATGATTTTATTATTAATGGTTATCAGATTGTTGATAATAATAATTGTCTTGATAGTTTTATTGTTTCTAAATGTAAGAATTTTGTCTTAGAAAAAAAAGAAGAACTTTCAGTTCAAAGAAAAGCAGAATTAAAACAAATAAGAAGAGAACTAGTTATGGCGTATTTTGGAGCTAATGATATGGAAGAAGCAGAAGAAATACGTGATGATATGATAAAAACGGGTAATTTAAGACCATATAGTATATATTCAAATAAAGAAAAAATTAAAAGATAAAAAATCTTTTATTTTTTTTTAAAAAAGTATTGACAAATCGTTTTGTTATTAATATAATGTTATTAACAGGAGACAAACTGTTAAAATTTTATATTTAGTTATTAACAAAATGACAATAACAAACAAAAGAAGGTGATAACATGGATGAATATAGAAGTGGTAAATATTTTGTTGTATGTAAAAGTAAGCAATATAACAACATTAAAGTTAAGTATCAATTAGATATGTTATGTCCTGATAGATATACAGTAAAAACGTATAATGATACTAATGTTTTCATGGCAAAAATTGTATATAGTGAATATATAGAAGATAGAGATCCATATAAAAATTATGATTCTAATATTGTTGCCGTTAGTGGATTTGATCAAAAAGAAATTGAAAAGGCAAATGATTTTTATAGTGATTATGGAGAATCAGATTTTGATAGAAAACATAGTATTATTAATAAAATGTATAAGTATTATAATGAAAGTGTTTTTTCAGCACTCCGCCAGAAAATGGATTTTTGCTCAGTTATTTGGGATAAATATAATAAAAAATTAGTTGCAGGTGTAACTGATGGTAATAATACTTATTCTCATTTATATTATGGATATGATAATGATTCTAATATTATGTATTCTAATAGTGAAGAGATATTAAGTAATTTGTGTGATAAAGTATATGAATTAGAATCAAATTCATATATGATTGATAATACTATTTATGATCTTTATGGTAATGAAAGAAATAGAGGTGATAATATGAGAAATCAGTTTGTTAAAGAAACAAGAGAAAATGCAGATTATCTATTAAAAGGAATTAATACAATGCTTTTTCAAATTACTGGTGAAGAGGTTAGAAAACAAATAGATGATAAAATTAATGATTATCTTAAATCTGATGATTCTAAGAAAAAATTAGAAGATTATATTGTTAATCAGCTTGATAATGATACTAAAATTGAAGTTTTAAAATTGGTAAAGAATAAGATGGAAGAGCTAAATATAGAACAACAGGTTAATGAAAAGATTACTAATATATTGGATGATGCTGTAGAAGAGTATAAGAAAAAAAACATTGTTCCAATAAATAATGTAATTACTTTAAATGATGTAAAAAAGGGAGAAACTGGTGGAGGGTTCTTTCATGAAAGGTTTGAGTAGATTTTAAGGCAAGTTCAATTAGATGAACCGATAATGCTTATAGGACCAGCAGGAAGTGGCAAGAATGTCGCTATAAAACAAGTTGCAGATGCTTTAGGACTTCATATGTATTATACTAATAATGCATCTAATGAATTTAAACTTACTGGTTTTATTGATGCTGGTGGAAATTATAGAGATACAGAATTTTATAAAGCATTTAAAAATGGAGGAATATTTTTCTTAGATGAAATCGATAATTCAGACCCTTCAGCATTGATTGTTATAAATTCAGCACTTGCTAATGGGTATATGGCATTTCCACATGAAACAATAGAAAGACATAAAGACTTTAGAATTATTTCTGCTGCTAATACTTGGGGTAAGGGAGCTGATTTACAATACGTTGGTAGAAATGCTCTAGATGGAGCAACCCTAGATAGATTTGATAACATTTTCTTTGATTATGATAAAAACTTGGAAAGAGCATTATATCCAAATGAAGAAGTATTAAAATTTATGTGGTCATTTAGGAATGCAGTATATGATACTAAAATGCCACATATTGTATCAACAAGGGGAATAGGTAAAGTATATAAAAAAGAAATTAATAATATTCCTGTTAATGATATATTAACATCAAACGTTATTAAAAATTTACAACAAGATGATTTAAATACATTGATTGGATCTATGAATAATATTAATTATGATAATAAGTATTATTATGCAGTAAAGAGATTATCACTAAGAAGGTAGTACTATGTATAAGTATTATAAAAAAGATGAATATAATGTAATGTATCAATATTTTGATTCAATAACAGAATATTTAAATTATCTAGATAATACTCCAATTGCTAATGGATTTAAAAATTATGATTTATTGAGTGAGGCTACAGATTATGATTGGTATAAAACAAATAGCTTAGATGAGGCAAAAGAATTAATAAAATATGGATATAATGAAAACTTTGATAGATTTTTAGAATTAAAATTATAATTAGAAAAATATATAAAGTTAAGTGTTAAAAAAAATAAACAGTATAATTATTATGTTGGTTATGCACCGGATGTGAAGGCATATTTAGAAGGTAACCCATTATCCATGTTAAATAAAGAAAAAGAAATGAGAAAACAAATAGATATTTATTTTAATATAGCTTGTGCCTGCTATACTGATAATAATCAAATATTTAATAGAGGAGTTATAACTTTAAGTTTAATAGAAGTATTAGAAAGTTTAGGCTTTAATGTTAATTTAAACTTGTTTGAAATAGCTTATTGTGATGAGCAGTTGATTTATTTTGTATGGAATTTAAAAAACATTCAAGAAAGATCAAATGTTAAAAAACTATATTTTCCAATGTGCCATCCTTCATTTTTAAGAAGATTATCATTTAGATTAAGAGAAGAAACTAAAGATATAAAAAGTTCTTGGCGATATGGTTATGGCAGGCCAGGTGATGATAGCTTAGTAAGAAAAATAATAGATTTAAAGGAAAATGATATTGTAATATCACAACCTAGTGAAATGGGAATAAGTGGAATAGATTTGATTGATGATGCTAATAATATGTATGATATTATTAATAGAAAAACTAATATTGAAGACTTTGAATTAAAAAAATATTAAAAAAATGAAAAAAAGGGTTGACAAATTGTTTAGTTATTAATATAATGTTAGTAACAGCTGAAAAAACTGTTTAAATTTTACAAATGTGATATTAATAAAAAGTTAAAAACAAACGATGGAGGAGATAATATGAAAAAAATAAATAATTTTAAAATGTATAAAAAATGTTTAATAGTAGTAGATATGGTTAATGGATTTGTTCGTGAAGGTGTTTTACATGATAATTCTATTGCAAACATTATTCCTACACAAATAAAATTAATCAAAGAAACATTAGCTTGCGATGGACTTGTAATCTTTATTAAAGATACACATAATAAAGATTCTAAAGAGTTTAAAAGATTTGGTAATACTCACCACTGTATAAAGGGAACAAAAGAAGCTGATTTAGTAGATGAATTAATACCATATGAAGGATTAGTTAATACAATTTCAATTGAAAAAAATTCTACAAGCTTTATGGAAGCTCCTGATTTTAGAAAAGTGGTTAAAAATCTTGATAATGTAGAAGAGTATGGAATTTGTGGATGCTGTACTGATATATGTGTTGTAAATGGTGCAATCGGGCTTGCAAATTATAATGATCAGTGGAATAGAGATGTAACTATTAAAGCATATAAAGATGCTATTGCAACATATGGTGAGGATGCAAGAGAAAACTATATTGATGCTGCATATTTGCTTATGGAACAACAAGGTATACAGCTTGTAAAAAGGAAATAGTTTCAAATAATAAAAAAGGAAAGAGGAGATTAATTATGAATTATACGATGATGACAGATTTTTATGAATTTACAATGGCTCAAACTTATTTTGATAAGGGTGAGGTAAATAAAAAAGTATATTTTGATATATTTTATAGAAAGAATCCATTTGATGGAGGATATGCAATAAGTGGTGGACTTGATAATATTATAAAATTTATTAATAATTTTAAAATCACTGATAAAGATATTGAATTTTTAAAAAGTACAAATAAATTTAGTAAAGAGTTTTTAGAGTATTTAAGGAACTTAAAGTTTACTGGAGATTTATATGCAGTAAAAGATGGAACTGTAATATTTCCAAATGAGCCAGTTATAACTGTTAGGGCTAATGTTATTGAAGCTCAATTATTAGAAACAGCACTTCTATCTGAGTTTAATCATGGAACATTAGTTACTACTGCTGCTAAAAGAATTACTAGTGCCGCAAATATACCAGTTATGGAATTTGGTGCTAGGCGTGCTAGAGGTAAAGAATCTGCAATTGAAGCATCTAAGTATGCGTATATTGGTGGATGTGCAGGAACATCTAACGTATATGCAGGTATGAAATATGATATTCCAGTTATGGGAACAATGGCACATAGTATGATCTGTGATGCAGAAAGTGAATATGAAGCATTTCTAGATTATGCTAAGAGTAATCCTTATGAGTGTGTATTTTTAGTAGATACATTTGATACACTTAGAAGTGGTATTCCTAATGCTATTAAAGTTGCTAAAGATTATTTGGTTCCTAATGGTTATCCATTTAAAGGTATTAGAATAGATAGTGGAGATTTATCTTACTTGGCTAAAGAAGCTCGTAAAATGTTAGATGAAGCAGGATTTCCTGATGCTAAAATTTGTGTATCTAATGGACTTACTGAAAAAGCTATCATTAATTTAATTAAGGAAGGTGCTCCTATTGACTCAATTGGTGCTGGTGATAATATTGCTGCATCTAAAGAACGTGTTGGTGGAGTATATAAATTAGTAGCTATAGAAAAGGATAATGAAATTATTCCTAGAATTAAAGTTAGTGAAGATACAATTAAGACTATAAATCCAGGATATAAAAAGTTATACAGATTTTATGATAAAAAAACTAATTATGCATTAGGAGATGTAATTACTCTTAATGATGAAGTTATCCCTAAAGATAAATATACTTTAGTATCTCCAACAGAAACATGGAAAACTACAGATTTAGAAAATTATAATGTTAGATTAATGACTGAGGTTATATTTAAAAATGGTAATCAAGTATATGTAGAGCCAACAATAGAAGAGAAAAAAGAATATTGTGCTAATGAATTTAAAACAATTTATCCAGAAATTAAAAGAGCAGATAATCCACATCAATATTATGTAGATTTAACAAATAAGTTAAGAGAATTAAAAGAAGCAATGATTAAAGAAGTAAGGAATACTAAAGTTAAAAAAAAGGTAAGATAAGATGATTAGAAAAGAAAAAATAGAAAAATTAAAAGAAATAATAGAAGAATTAAAGGTAATAAAAAAAGAGAAAAATATTATTACACAAGAAAATAAGTTTTTACAGAGTGAATCTTTTAAATATACTCTTAATAATGGTAGAGTTATCACAAGAGAAAGATTAATTAAAGGTAATTGTGATGGCTCTGCTGCTATTATTGTACCTTTAGTTGATGGGGAGTTTTTAACTGTTATTGAACCTAGAGTATTTACTGATCTTTCTGTTGGTATTGGATTTCCAGCCGGATATATAGAATCTTTAGAAGATGCTAAAGCGGGAGCTTTAAGAGAACTTGCCGAAGAGACCGGCTATGTTCCTGATAGTATTAAATTAATAGATACATTTTATCAAGATGAAGGATGCAGTATGGCATTAAATAGAATTTATTTAGCTTTAAATTGTAAAAAAAAGTATGAACAAAATTTAGATAAAGATGAAATAATAAAATATATGACATTTAATTATGATGAGTTAAATTATTTAAATGATATGAATTATATTATGGGGGTAAATACAAAATTAGCACTTGAAAAAATTAAAAAGTATGTAAAGGAGAGGTAATATGTTTGATGTAAAGAAAACAACAGAAGAGATTATAAAATTTATAAGAAATTATTATAAAGAGAATAATTTAAAAGGAGCAGTTATTGGTATTTCTGGTGGTAAAGATTCAGCAGTTGTTGCAGGGCTATTTGCTCGTGCTATTGGTCCTGAAAATATTCAAGGTTTATGGATGCCATGTCATTCTAAAGAAAATGATAAAAAGAATGCATATTTAGTTGCTAAACATTTTGGTTTTAATATAAAAGAGGTAGATCTTACTAATATTTATGATAATTATGTAGATAATATAAAAAATATTTATCCTAATATTAAAGATGAAAATCTAACTGATGCTAATATAAATATAAAACCTAGACTTAGAACTGCAACTTTATATTATAATGCAGCTATGTTATCAAATATAAAAGGTGGTACTTATATTGTTCCTGGCACATCAAATGCATGTGAGTTATATGTAGGATATTTTACCAAAGGTGGAGATAATGTATCTGATATTATGGTGCTTGGTGATTTATCAGTAAGAGAAGTTATTGAAATTGGTAAATATATTAGTGTTCCAAATCAGGTTGTAAATAAAGCTCCTGATGATGGATTATCTGGATTAACTGACGAAGAAAAATTAGGTGTTAAATATGATGATATTGAGAATGTTATTAAAGGAAAATATGTAGATAATGATGTAAAGGAAAAAATAATGGCCTTACATAAAATTAATCAACATAAATTTAAAACACCAATGTATAAAAGAAAATAATATGAAAATAGGAATATATGTAGGATCATTTAATCCTGTGCATAAGGGACATATTGATGTTGCAAATAAGTTAATTGAAAACAATTATGTTGATAAGATTTACATTATACCTACTTTAGGATACTGGAATAAAAATAATCTTGCCCCATTAAATGATAGAATCAATATGTTAAAACTAGTATGTAGTGGTAATACTATAGTTGATACAACTAATAATGAATTAAAATATACATATCAAATAATGGATTTATATAAAAAAAATTATAAAAATGATGATATAAAACTTATTATTGGAATGGATAATTTAAAAGAGTTTCATAAATGGGTAAATTATGATAAAATACTTAACTATGGAGTAATTGTCGTTGATAGGAATAATATAAAGACTAATATTAAATATGATAATATGATATTTGCTTTAATTAATCCTATACAAATATCATCAACAGAAATAAGAAATAATAAAAAAATTAGAACAAAATATTTAGATAGAAAAGTATTAAAATATATCAATGATAATAAATTATATTAATAAAAAAAGGAGTTGTTAAGATGATAAGACAATATATTAATATAACTAATAACTGTAATGCTAATTGTGAATTTTGTTGTATGTGGAGTGATTCAAATAAACATAGATTTATGACTTTTGATGAATTTAAAAAAATTATAGATTCTAAAGAAGATGATTTTGAATTACAACTTGAAGGCGGAGAACCTCTATTACATAATAATTTGTATTTATTTATGGAATATGCGAGAAGTACTAATAGGTGTAAAAAAATAATTATTTTAACTAATGGTATTTTACTTAACAAACATTTAGAAAGATTAGTATTATTTCACAAATATTATAAAATTCCTATGGTTATAAAAGTAAGTATAAACTATTGGCTTTATAATATGGATAATGAAATCATTGATAAAGCACGTAATTATTATCTAGCAACTGAATTTATAGATGGATTTGATATTTTATTAAATGTTAGATTAAGACATGATGATAATTTTATAAAAGAAGAAATAGAAAAGCAGAATCTTACTGATATATCTAATATATTTTATCTTCAAAGTTATGGTAAATTTGAAAATGAACTTGAGTATGATAAACCTGTAATAGTTGAGAATATTGATAATTGGTTTATATATGCATGTGATGGTAAATGCTTTTTTAAAGATTTAATCGCACGTAGTAATTATGAGAAGGTACTTAAATGAATATAATAAAATTTTCAGATATAGACGATTTAAAAAAAGAAACTAATAATGTTGAGGTTTATGATATTTTAGATTTAAAAGTTGATGACAAAATTTATAAATATTATTCAAATGCTCAGATTTCTATTTATGTTACAAAAAAGTGTAATGGAAGTTGTTACTTTTGTATGAATAATTATCAAAAAAGATTTTTAGATTGTAAAAATATTAGTGAAAATGATTATTTTTATCATTTAGATAAAGTACTTAATATATTTAAAGATAGAAAGATTCCCTTTACTATTACAGGAGGAGAAGCAACAAAGGATGAAAAATTAGTACCAATTTTAAGAAAATTAAGAGAATCTGGTTTTAAAAGTAGAACATTTGCAACTAATGGAACAGGGCTTTTCGATTACTATGAAAATAAACCTATTATAGTACATTTAAAAGATAATGATATTATTAATAATATAAATATTAGTAGAATGGTTGTGGATGATAATTTAAATAAAAAGATAATGGGAATAAATCAGAGTAATCAAGATATAAATAGAATATTTACATTTGGTAATATCAATAATATGGATATGAGACTTTCTTGCATTTTACAAAAGTGTGGAGTTAAGAATTTAAATGATATATTAGATTTTGTAAATTTCTATGATAATATGAATATTAATACTGTTATGTTTAGAGAACTTATTGATTTAAATAATATGTGTAAAAAGTATAAAGAACAAAAAATAGATATAAATAAGATTTTTGAAGAGATTAATAACAATAAAGATTTTAAATATATAAGAACATTAGAAGGAATGTATTATACAGTTAAAGTGTATAAATATAAAAATAAAATTGTAAAGTGTTATAAGGAAAAGAAAAAGAATAATTCTGATATAATTAAAGAGTTTGTCTTTTATCCAGATGGAAGTTTAGATAGTGGTTTTAATAATAAAACAATTTTAAAAGCTAAGGAAGTGATAAAATGAGTGAATTTGAAAAAATAAGATATACAAGACAAAAAGATTTTGATATTAATGATAAAAATTTAATTGATTTTGAATTTGATGGTAAAAAAAGAAAGGTATATAGTAATTGTAATTTGTCAATTTTTGTTGATGATTACTGTAATGCAGACTGTAAATTTTGTGTTGCTCAGTTAAGATATGAAAACATTTCTAAGGCTTATTTAAAACCTAAAATTGAAGATGATTTAGAATATTATAAAAGACTTGATGAGGTACTAACAAAAATAGAACCATTAAATGTAAGTGTATCAATTACTGGTGGTGAGCCTACACTATCAAAAAGATTTATAAAAATACTTGAATTGATTGATAAACATAATATGAGAAAAAGAACTATTACAACTAATGGTAGTGCACTTTTAAATTATGTTGATGGTAAAAGAATAATAGATCATTTAATAGATAGAAAATTTGATCATTTAAATATTAGTAAAACACATTATGATGAAGAAATTAATAAAAAAATAATGCGTTATAAAAAAGGATATTGTAGTAATTCCAATCTTGAAAAGATTATTCCATATGCCTTATCAAAGGGATTAAGACCAAGACTTAGTTGTTTACTTTTAAAAGATGGTATTAAATCTGTAGATGATATTTCTAAATATATTGAATTCTATGAAAAAATGGGTGTTGATAATATAATATTTAGAGAACTTATGGATTATGATGAAAATACTATGTGTAATTTAGAAAAAATGGATTATAACGTTAGAAATAAAGTAAGACTTAATGACATATGGAAAGATATCGATAAAGATTCAAGATTTAAACCATATAAAAATTTATTAGGATATTATTATTATGTGGAGATGTATTATTATAATTCTGTTGTAGTATGTTCTGAGTCAGCCGATTTAAAACAACAGACAAAAGAAAAAAATAAACATGATGATATAGTTTATGAAATGGTATTTCATCCTAATGGGAACTTGAATGGTAGCTGGGTTGATAATGAAGATATCTTAATGAAATATGAGGTAAAAAAATAAAACATGTTATAATTGCTGGAACATGTCGTTCTGGTAAAACAACACTTTCTATAAGACTTAATCAAATTGGCTTTAATCATTATAAAATGGATACGATAAAAAGAGCTATGTGTGATATAATGAATTTAGATGGTCACAATTGGGATTATATGAGTTATATAATGTATAATATGATTAATAGAATGATTGAAGAAAATGAAACTGATACAGTATATGGAAAAGAAAAATATGTAATTGATACGTGCCATTTACTTCCTAAAGATATAAAAAATATAAATACTAATAATGCTTTAATAGCATATTTAGGTTATAGTAAAATAACTAGTGAAGAATATTTAGAAATAATGAGAAAATATGATAAGAAAAACTATTGGAGTTCTAAATTAAATGATGTTGATTTATTAAATATGATAAGTGCTAATATAAATTATAGTATATATATTAAGGAAGAATGTAAAAAACTAAATATTAAATATTTTGATACAAGTTATGATAGAGATAAAACTCTTGATGAGGCATATCAATATATATTAAAAAAATGCGAGGTGTAATATGTTAGGTGCAATTATAGGTGATGTTGCGGGTTCTTATTTAGAAGTGCTAGAGGTTATTGATAAAAAGAAAAAGGGTATTAGAGCTTATATAGATAGAATTAAAATACTTGATAATAATACTCCACTATTTAATAGTGAGTGTTTAGTTACAGATGATTCTATTCTTACTATTTCTATTATGGATGCAATACTTAACAATAAAGATTATAGTTCTTGTCTTAAAGAGTATGGATTAAGAGAAATAAACTTAGGTGTTGATAAGTATGGTAGAAGTAGATTTGGTAGTGGTTTTATAAGCTGGCTTAATAATAATTCTAAAGGAGATAGCTTTGGTAATGGATGTGCTATGAGAATATCTCCTGTTGGTTTTTTATTTGACTCACTTGAGGATGTAAAAAGAGAATCTATGCTTGCTACAATTCCAACACACAATAATCCAGATAGTATTAAGTGTGCTTCTGCAGTTGCAACCTCGATTTTCTTTTTAAGACATGGTATATCTAAGGTAGAACTAATAGATTATATTACAAAAAATTATTTTAATCTAGATTATGATTTAGAAGATTTAAGGCATAATTATCGTTTTACATCTAAGGCAATTGATTCAGTACCGCAAGCTATATTCTGTTTTTTGAAATCATATTCATTTGACAGTGCTATTAGAAATGCACTATCAATTGGAGGAGATACAGATACTATAGCTTGTATTACAGGTGCTTTAGCAGAAGCATATTATGGGATACCAAACGAAATAATTGAAGATGTAAGTAAGTATATTCCTGATTATATGAAAGATATATTAAGTAATTATTATAAAAAGGAGAAAATATTATGCAAGAAGTAATTAATTTGTTAACCAAATTGAATAAAACAATTTCTACAATGGAATCATGTACTGGTGGAGGAGTAGCTAATGCAATTACTAATATAGAAGGTGCTAGTGAAATACTTAAATTTTCGGCAGTAACATATTCTAATGAATATAAAATTAAAATGGGTGTAAATAGTAAAACAATAGATAAATATAGTGTATATAGTAGTGAGGTAGCTAGAGAAATGGCATATAATATAGCTAGATTTGCTAATTCTAATTATGGCATTGGAATAACAGGAAAATTAAATAGAGTAGATAAGAATAATCCTTATGGTAGTGATAATATTACGTTTGTGTGTATTTATGATAAAGATAATAATGAATACTTAGAATTTAAAACAGAAGCGACTAAGCCTAGTAGAGCTCTCAACAAAGAATTAATTATTAATAAAATAGTTGATAAGTTACTTGAGGTAATAAAATAGTTTATGATTAGGAATATTGTATTACATTTTAATTTAGTAAATAAACATAGATTTAAGGTATTTAAGTTATGTGTTAAAGCAGGTATTCCTTATAGAGGGCTAGTACATGATTTATCTAAATATTTGCCAGTAGAATTTTTTGAAAGTGCAAAGTATTATCGAGGTGATGAAAGCCCAATTATTAATTGTAAAAAAGAATTAGGTTACTCTAAAGCATGGTTACACCATAAAAGCCATAATAAACATCACTTTGATTATTGGTATGATCTCCTTGATAAAAAAGGAGCACTCATTCCTTATAAATATACTGTAGAGATGATATGTGATAATATAGCTGCAGGACAAACTTATAAGAAAGATAAGTGGACTGTCTCAGAACCACTTGAATACTACTTAAAAAGTGGTAAAAGTAAATTTATAAACCCTAAGATAGATAAAGTTTTAATAGATACATATACATATCTTGCTGAAAATGGGATAGATGCAACAATTAATCCTAAAACATTAAAGAAAATATACAATAGAAATGTAGGTGATTAGATGATAAAAAGAATTAGATTATATGTTAATAATAATGATAAATCAATTAAAAATGCTAAAATAGTTAAAGATAAATTTATAAAAAATGGATATATAATTGATAATAATAATTATGATATGGCAGTATCAATTGGAGGAGATGGTGCATTCTTAAGAATGGTAAGAAGTTGTAATTATGATTCTAGTCCATATTATGTAGGTATTAATTCAGGAACTTTAGGCTTTTTAGCAGAAGTGGAAGTAAATGATGTTGATAATTTTATAGATAGATTAAATAGTAATGATTATTATGATAATAAAGTAAATATTCAAAAAACTATTATTAACTATGATGATAAAAAAGAAGTGTTGCATTCTTTAAATGATGTAATTATAAGATATAATAACTGTAAAGTACTAAAAAGTGATATATATTGTAATAATAATTTATTTGAGAATTTTACAGGGGATGGCATTATTATATCAACATCAATTGGCTCAACAGGACATAATGCAAGTTATGGTGGTGCATCTATAGATCCTATATTTCCAACAATACAAGTAACACCAATGGGTGCAATTTCAACTAAAGCCTATAATTCTTACAGAAATCCAGTTATCTTTAATAAAGATACTATAGTAAAAGTGATACCAAGAGATGATTTAAGACATTATTTTATTACTTATGATGGAATTGATAAATATTATAACAATGTTAAGAGTGTAGAATCTTACTTAGATGATAGTAAGATTAAAATGTTAAAATTAAATAACTATTCATTTGCGACTAGAATACATAATAAATTGATATCTGATTAGATTTAAGGTATAATTAATTTGGAGGTAAGAATGAAAGAAGAATATTCATCGGAAGAAGAATTTTTAAAAAATTATGATCCTAGAAAATTTGATCCAATTGCTGTTACTACAGATATACTCCTTTTAAGTGTATCAGATAAAGATGTTGGAAATTATCGAAAATTGACGGAAAAAAAGTATAGTTTATTGCTTATTAAAAGAGATACATATCCATATAAAGATAAATGGTGTTTGCCAGGTGGATTTGTAAAAGTGGATGAGGATTTAGACGAGGCTGCAAAAAGAATACTTTATAGAGAAACAAATATAGACAATATATACTTAGAGCAACTTTATACATTTAGTGATCCTAAAAGAGATCCAAGAATGCGTATTATAAGTTCTTCATATATTGCACTTGTTGATAAAAGAAGATTAGATGGAAAAATTCCAAAAAATGCATCTTGGTTTGATATTCACTTAATAGAAGATGATAAAGGTTATTATGTAACTTTAGATAATGGAGTGGAAGAAATTAAATTTACGGTTAGTAAAACATTAAAAGAGCATACGACAGATAGATATAAGTTTAAAATTGAAAAAAATGATAAAATTGCATTTGATCATCCACTTGTTATAATTTCTGGAATAGAGCGTGTTAAAAATAAAGCTGAATATACAGATATTGTATTTAATATGATGCCAGATTTATTTACACTAGGAGAATTACAACAAGTATATGAAGTAGTTTTAAGAAAAAAATTATTAGATCCAGCATTTAGAAGAATAATTGCTGATAAAGTAGAGAAAACTGAAAAAATGAAAACAGGTGGAGGTCATAGACCATCAGTATTATTTAGATATAAAAGGAGAAAATAATGGATAGTTTAAAACAAGAAATAGAAATTATAAAAAAAAGAAATAAAAGAGTAGAACTTGATAAAAGGTGGGAAACTAGTTTTACAAGAAGATTATGTATATGTATTTTAACATATATAGTAGTAGTTATATATACATATGTTATAAGTAAAATATCTAATATATTCTTATCATCATTAGTTCCAGTAATAGGTTTTGGCTTGTCAACTTTATCTTTAAAAGGAATAAGAAAAATATGGGAGAATTTAATAAATAAATAGTTTAAATTCTTCTTTTTTTATGCTATTATTTAATTGGTGATAATATGTATTTTATAAATTATAGTAAGTGTTCAACGTGTAAAAAAGCAAAAAAATTTTTAGATGATAGAAACATAGATTATATTGATAGACAAATTAAAATAGATAATCCTAAATATGAAGAAATAAAATGCTGGATAAATAAGTATAATATAAATATAAAAAAGCTATTTAATACTAGTGGAATACTTTATAGAGAGATGAATTTAAAAGATAAACTTAATAATATGAATGATGATGATATGATAGAATTACTTGCAAAAGATGGAATGCTTGTAAAAAGACCACTTTTAATTACAGATGATAAATTACTTATTGGTTTTAAAGAAAAAGAATGGATTGAATATTTTAAATAAAAAAGCAATTATGAATTGCTTTTTTTGTTTAAAACAATGTTAACACCATTAAATATCATAGTATTAGCAAATTCTAAAAATAAATTTAAGTCTATAATATCTTTATGTTCATACCAATAAATATATGAACCAATTAAAGATGAAAATATAAATTCAAAAACAAATTCGTTCATATTAGTATCATTTATATTAAAGTTAAAATAACTATAAACATCATTTATTATTTTCTTTAATTTGTTATAAAAACTATAATTATTTTTTTTGCAAAAAGTTACAATATATTCACCATAAATATTGTTAAATATTTCAAAGTTAGTATACAAAATACTATTAATTTTTTCATTTTTTTATCAATCTTATTTTTTATGCTATTAATAATATTATTTCCATTTCTTTTAATAATTCTTCTATATTAGGGAAATATCTATAGAATGTTGTTCTGTCATAATTTGCATTATCGCATATATCTTTTATTGTTATTTTATTTATATCATTTTTTTATATAGTTTTCAAAAACTATTTATTATATTTTTCTTTGTTTGTTCTGTTATTTGGTATTGTTTTTTCATAATCCTCCTATAATATGGCATAGTGTTGTTTTTTGATTATACAATAAAAATATAATAATGTCCATAATTTCATTTAGCAAAAATAGCCAGTAAAATAGAATGAATTTTACTAAAATAAAAAATTATAGTAAAAAAGGAGAAGAAAACTATCAAAAAACAAATTTTGAATTTTTCTTCTTTTTGAATGCAAAAATTTTATCACTTAAAAAATCCCCATAATTAAAATTAAAAAATTTGAGGTTAGCAAAAAAATCGTGAAATGAAAAAGTAAATTCCAGTTTCATAAAGTGAAATTTAAATGTATGA
>CAMKGA010000004.1 GCA_946412015.1 uncultured Caryophanales bacterium | reverse complement strand
TATTATAATTATTATATCAAAAATGATTGCGAAAAAAATTTATTCTATTTTACTGAAAATTATAGCAAAAATATTCAAAACAAAATGAATATGTGCTATAATTATTACATTGCTCGTGTGATGAAATTGGTAGACGTGCGAGACTCAAAATCTCGTGGTGGCAACACCGTATCGGTTCGAGTCCGATCACGAGCACCAAAAATTTGCTTTACAAGAGCCATATAACGTGTTTATATTTTGGTTTTTTTTTTTGTAAATGAGGTATTGTATGAAAAAAGATAAAATAGCAATTTTGATTCCATGCTATAACGAAGTTAAAACTATTAAAAATGTAATACGGGAATTAAAAAAAGAAATTCCACAAGCGACAATTTACGTATATGATAACAATTCTACAGATGGAACTGATATTATAGCAAAAAATGAAAAAGTAATTGTAAGATATGAAAAAAGGCAAGGAAAAGGTAATGTAATAAAAAGGTTCTTTGAAGATGTAATTGCTGATTGCTACCTTATGATAGACGGTGATAATACTTATTCTTGCAAAAATGCTAAAGAAATGTGTAATTTAATTTTAAAAGACAAATATGATATGGTTATAGGAAATAGACTAACAGGCACATACTTTAAAGAAAATAATAGACTGTTTCATAATTTTGGAAATAAATTTGTATTGTTTCTTTTAAAAATAATGTTTAATAGCCAAATTAAAGATGCTATGAGTGGATTTAGAACTTTTAGTCCAAAATTTGTAAATTCATTTAATATACAATCTAAGGAATTTGAAATTGAAACTGAAATGTGCATATTTTCAATTGAAAATGATATGAAAGTACATCAAATAGACATTGGCTATAGGAATAGACCAAAAGGATCATATTCAAAATTAAAGACAATAAAAGATGGCAAAAAAGTAATTAAAACTATATTTAGGTTCTTTAAATACTATAAACCGAAAAAATTTTATAATTTATTAGGATTTATAAATATGATTATTTCTATAGTATCACTTATAATCATAATTAAACTACCACATAACATTTTCTTTTATATCATTCCAATAACATTTATGTTTATTGCTATCCTATTATTTATAACCGGTGAAATATGCAATACTATAAAATTTTATAGTTCTAGAAATTTTAATAAAAAGGAAAATGAAAAATGAAAAAAATAAATATAGAAAACCTAATAATTATTCTAATTATACTTATCGTTCCAATAAGCATATATGGAAATTTATTTGAAAATGATTTGTTTTTTGATATTAAGACAGGCGAAAGCATACTAAAATATGGTATAGATTTTAAAGATCACTTTAGTTTTCATCAAAATTTAATATATCTTTATCATCACTGGTTTTACGATATAGTTATCTTCTTTATTTATAAAATTTTTAAGTATAATGGAATAAGAATATTTTTTGTATTAATTAACAGTTTATTTGGTTTTATTTATTTTAATGCCTTGAATAAATATTCCCCTAACAAAATTTTTTCAGCTATAATTACACTATTTATCCTAATAATTACCAATTATGCTTTTCAATCAAGAGTTCAATCAATCACATATATTCTTTTTTTTCTAGAAATCATATATTTAAATAAATTATATGCTCAAGGGAAGAAAAAAGATATCTTTATTTTATCAACAATCTCAATACTAATTCTAAATTTACATATGCCTTTATGGATACTTTTTGTAATCTTATTATTACCATATCTATTTGAAGCAACTTTATACTTAATACACAATAGAAAGAGTGAGTTAAAAAAAGAGTCCTTAATTGAAAAAACAAAAAACTATAAAATAACAATAATATGCTTTCTTATTATTTTATTCACAGGATTAATTACTCCATTAAAATTAAATTCATATACTTTTTTTATTAAAGTATTAAAAAGCAATAGTTACAGTTTTATTAGTGAAATGCAAAAAACTATTTTATTTTATCATTACTGGGTTTGGATAATACTTTTAATATTTATAATTTTAACATATTCAAAATTACTACGAATAAAGATTAGAGACTTTATGTTAGTAATAGGATTATTTGTTTTTTCTCTATTGGCAAATAGAAATGTAATATACTTTTTAATTGTTTGTCCTTTCATAATAATTAAAAGTATTGAATATGAAAAAATAAGTAATACAAATTTAATAAAAAAAATAAAATGTATGTTAAATAATTCACACAAAACAATCATAAAAATATTTTCAATTGTTTTTATTAGTATAATATATATATTTAATATAAAAATAAATTTTATAAACATAACAAAAAAAATAAATGACGCTTATCCAGATAAAACAGTTTTATACATTAAAAAAAAC
This sequence comes from uncultured Caryophanales bacterium, assembly GCA_946412015.1. GTDB lineage: Bacteria > Bacillota_I > Bacilli_A > RF39 > UBA660 > RUG12438. The sequence goes on along the minus strand of CAMKGA010000004.1, from coordinate 80,114 downwards.
TTAGATTATAAAAATATAAAACAATATAACGATTTTAATTATGGATCATATTTAGAGTTTTACAACATTCCTGTTTTTATTGATAGCAGAGCGGAAGTCTATGTAAAAAACTTTAATGGTGGCAAAGATATTGTATCTGATTATTTAAAAACTAATGATATGAAATCCTATAAAGAAGTTTTTAAAAAGTACAAATTCAATTATGCTATTGTAGAAACAAACTCAAATATAAATTATTATCTTTCAATCAACACAAATTGGAAATTAATATTTAAAGAAAAAGGATTTAGATTATACAAAAAAATTCAGTAATAAAACCAATGTTATTAACTTAAGAAAATTATGAGATAGAGATTTATATTTCTATCTTTTTTTGATATGATAATAAAAAAGAATAAAAAGAGGTAAAAAAATTGGATTATAAGAAAGAAGTAGTTGAAAAAATAAAAGAAGAAATTGATTCTAACAAATTAATAGCAAAATGTAGAATAAATGAAAAAGATTTTATAAGAAATAGAAAGGTAACACCAAAAGATATAATACTATATGAATTTAATAAGAGAGGATTGTCAACAAAAATGGAAATAATAAATTTTAATAATATTAATGATGTAAGGGAAATTAGTTCTCCTGGATTATTCAAGCAAAGAGAAAAGCTTAATCCAGAAGTATTTGTATATTTACAACAAGTAGCATTAAAAAATTTTTATATTGATCATGTGAATGAAGTAAAAACTTACAAAGGTTATGTATTAAAAGCAGTTGATGGAAGTGATTATGAAATTCCTAATACTAAACGAGCAAGAGAAAAATTTAACGGAAATCAACAACAGCAGTGTGCAAGAGTTACTGTTTCTACATGTTACGATGTATTAAATAAATATAGTATAGATACTATTGTTGAATCTTATGATTATAGCGAAACAGAAATGTTAGTAGAACATGAAAAAACAATAAAAGAAAAAGAATTACTAGGTTCATTTAAATCAATAACGATGGCAGATAGAAATTATAAAAGTTTAAGTTATTTTTACAATAAAATCAAAAACAATGAAAAGTTTATAATAAGAATAGCATCATCATGTTATAAAAGTGAAACAGAAAAAATGAAAAGCAGTGATGAGATTATTGAAATTGGATATGAATATAATAGAGCAAGATATTATAAGAATTCTGATCCAGAATTATATGAATATTTAAAAAATGGAAATACAATAAAATTAAGATGTGTAAAAATACAATTAGATACAGGAGAAATGGAATATGTATTAACTAATTTAGAAATTAATGAATTTCCTACTGAGGAAATAAAAGAATTATATAATTTAAGATGGAAAATAGAAGTAAATTATAAGCATTTAAAAAATAATGTAAAAATAGAATGTATAACAAGTAGTAAAGAATTACTCATAAAACAAGATATATATAGTCAAGTTTTAGTTACTAATATTTTACAAGCATTTCTAAATGATGGAGATAAAATTGTTAATGAATATAAATACAAAAATAAAGTTAAAATAAATGGTAATATGGCAATTGGATTATTAAAAAATACTTTAATATATATTTTTTTAGAAAACAATTTAGATAAAAGAAGTGAATTATTTGATAAATTTTACGAGGCAATGATGAAATTTATTGTTCCAATAAAACCCGGTAGAAAAAATCCCAGAAGGACTAATCCTAAAAATAGATATCATATTAACCAAAGGAAGACATTTTAATAGTATATAATGAATTGTACATTTGTGATACATAGTGAAAACTATGGTTTTTGTCGTGAATTAAATTTTTACATTATTTAAATATTATGAAACTTCTAATTAATATTAGACATCAAAAAAGAGATACTATTATTAATATCTCTTAAGTTAATAACATTGGTAATAAAACTGAATTTTTTTATAAAAATATAACTACTAAAGTACCAACTATAAAACAATAAATAGAAAAGTATATCAGTTTACCTTCATTTACTATTTTTCTAAACCATTTGGTAACTAAAAATGTAACTACAGCAGCAACTACTACTGCAAGTATATAGTTTAAAATAAGACTTTTCTTTATAGTTAAATCCCCAATTTCAAGTGCCATTGCTGCAACACTCATTGGAATATATAGCATAAATGAATATTTAAATGCTGTATCTCTTTTAAGTCCACTAAACATTCCACCAACAATTGTAGATCCACTTCTGCTTATTCCCGGAAATAATCCTAGAATTTGAAAACATCCTACTATAATTGCATCTTTTACTCCTAATTTATCATCATCTTTTTTACCCTTAAAATTACGAATTAAGAAAAGCAGTATTGCAGTTATCATTAAAGATAAACCAACTATTTTTACATTATTATCAATTGTTTTAAATAAGTCTAATTTACTAACTAACAATCCTGCAAAGCCTGCTGGAATACAGCCCAATACTATCATTAAGCAATATTTAAACTTTGACTTATATTTTTCCTCTTTTGTTCCAATATACTTAAAAAATGAAACAAAAAGCTCTATAATATCTTTTCTAAATAATATTAAAATTGCAATTAAACTTCCAAAATTAGTAAGAATTGCTAGTGTATCAAAATCAACTTTAACATTCATTAAATTTTTAAAAATCATTAAATGTCCTGATGATGAAACTGGAATAGTCTCTGTAAAGCCTTGTATAAAACCTAAAAATATATATTTTAATGTATCTATCATTCTATCACCTATTTAATTATATACTAAAATAAGAAAATAATAAATATATTTAATTATAATAAAATAAAATTAAATGAGGTGCCTAATGATAAGAATATTATTTTTTTTAGTAGGATTTGGGCTTTCTATTATTGGTTCAATATATTTAATTTGTTATTTAAATTTGTTAACAATTGGGTATAATTTTTTAGATTATGTTAAATTTATTACTAGAAGAGTTGAATGTTACTATTTTATTATAGGAATGATTATAATGATAATTACTATTAATAAAGGAGAAAAAAATGAAATATATTTATGATATAGTTTTAAATTTTAATAAAATATTATACGATTTTTATGAATGGAATAGAACTGATAATTTTGTAAATATCAAAAAAATACCTATTATTAGAATTAATAATAAAGATTTTATAAATATACTAAATAATAATATTAAATTAAATAACAAACTATTTGAAACAATAAAAAATAAAACAGAATTATATGAAAATAAAAAAGATAATTGCTTGTTAATAATAAATAACTGTAATATTATTGGACTAAAATTCAATGAAAAAGGAATTACAACGCATATAAGCTCATTAAATGTTATTGATGAATTAGATATTATAGAACTAAATATAAAAAAGGAAATAACATTTAAATATCAAATATTAGATAAAAGAAAAAATGTTTTAGCAACAAGACTAGAATGTCAAAATAAAGAAAAAATAAAAAGCGAAATAAATAATTTAAATTTAAATAAAGATGAAGAAAAAATAAAATACATATATTTTGAATATTTTGGTAAAAAAGAAGCAAATTGTTCAAAAGCATTAAAAAAATTAAAAAGTAAAATAAATTATGAAAACTTCAATACAGATTTAAAAAAATTATTCAATTTAATTACTAATAAAAGCTAATTATATTTTTTTATGATAAAATGTTATTGGTGACTTTTATGAAAATAATAAAAATGGATAATCAAGGAAGAGGTATAACATATTTTAATGACAAAATTGTTTTTGTGAATAATGCATTACCTGGTGAAGATGTCGATATTGAAATAATAATAGATAAAAAAAAATATAGTATTGCAAATGTAAAAAAATTTAATATTAAAAGTAATAATAGAATAAAATCTAAGTGCAGATACTGTGATACTTGCGGTGGATGTCAATTACAACATATAACATATGATAATCAAATTAAATATAAAGAAATGTATTTAAGTGAGTTGTTTAAATCATTAAATATAAAAATAGATGCTATTGAATTATCCAATCAATTTAATTATAGAAATAAAATAAAATTTCAAGTAAATAATGAAATTGGTCTTTATAAAATGAATAGTAATGAAATTGTAAAAATAGAAAAATGTGAAATAGCTAATGAAAATATAAATAAAAAAATTAATTATATCAATAAATTAAACATAGATGGCATTGATAATATTATTATTAAATCATTTGATGAAAAAGTTATGTTAGTAATTAATGGAGATGAAAATAAAATTAATATTGATGACATTTATAATAGCTTTGATAGTATTTATATCAATAATAACTTAGCAAAAGGAAAAAGAATAATTGCACAAATAAATAATATAAAATATTTAATATCTCCAAATTCATTTTTTCAAGTAAATATAGAAGTAGCATCAAAGATGTTTAACTATATAAAGGAAATATGTAATTATTTAAAATCAAAAAATGTCATTGACCTATACTGTGGATGTGGAAGTATAAGCATTTATATATCATCTATAGTAAACTATGTATATGGCATTGAAATTAACCAAGACTCTATAAAAGATGCTAATAAAAATAAAGTATTAAATAACATTAATAATGCAGATTTTGAATGTAATACTAGTGATAATATTAATATTAAAGATAAATACGATACTTTAATAGTTGACCCTCCAAGAAGTGGATTATCTAAAAAAATAACTAACAAAGTATTATCATCAAGTATTCAAAATATTATATATGTTTCATGTGATCCTATAACACTTAAAAGAGATTTAGAATTACTATCAGAAAAATATAAAATCAAAAGTATTAAACCATTTGATATGTTTCCAAATACATACCATATTGAGTGTGTATGCGTTTTGAAACTTAAATAAAGCCTTATATTTCAACGAAAATCAACTGTTCCAGTGCCTATCAAAAAAAGCATATTTTTGATAAAAAAACACTAATTTTCATCAAAAAATTAGAAAAAATTTGAGGAGGTTGTTTGAGGAGAATATGTTTACTCATACCATATTAGGTGGTATAGGCTGAATAATAGAATCAAAGGGAAGGAGAATGTTAAATGACAGGATCAGACAGATTTACTGATAAAGCTAAAAAATATGAAAAATATAGACCTTCATATCCTAAAGAATCTTTAGATATAATACAAGATGAATGCCATCTTTTTTTAAATAATGATATTGTTATTGCTGATATTGGGGCCGGGACAGGAAAGTTTACGGAATTATTATTAGAAAAAGGCTGCAAGATCTATGCTATTGAACCTAATCATAATATGAGAGCAATAGCAGAAGCTAAATTTATAGGTAACCCCAATTATAAATCAATTAATAATACTGCAGAAAATACAGGGCTTGATGAGAATAGTGTTGATTTAATAACTGTGGCTCAGGCTCTACATTATTTTGATATAGAAAAAGTTAAGTTTGAATTTAAACATATTTTAAAACCAAATAGTAAAGTAGTTTTATTATGGAACTTTAGATATAGAGAATCAGATTTTATGAAAGAATATGAAAAAATAGTATATACTTTTCATTCCAAAGATTTACAACCAACTTTTGCTCAAGATAAAATGAATGATAATGTATATATCAAATTATTTTCAGAATACAAAGTTTTTTCCATCCCGTATACTCAAGAATTGGATTTTGATGATTTATGGGGTAGAGTTCTTTCAAGTAATCACGCTCCAAAGAAAGATGATCATAATTATGATGAACTATATAAAAATATAAAAAAATTATTTGATATGTATCAATGTAATAAAAAAATTAAATTTGAATATCATACAAAAGTTGTAATTGGAAGTATAAATTAAAGATATTAGTTTGATGGAGATATTTAAAAATTTAGTAAAATGTAAAACGAAAATTAATGTATACATAATAACTATACAACTATAATGAACGTTTATTATGAAGTAGTCAGTTATACTGGGATATATAAAAAGCAACTATTCATAATTAACGAACACGGCATATTGAGTGCGTCTGTATTTTAAGTTTAAATATTCATAATATATATTTATAAATTGATTAATTTTTATTATTATTTTTTTATAATTTATGATATAATAATTTTAAGGTAGGTGATTTTGTGCAACCACTAGGAACAGTTCAATTAATTAAAGACCAAAATGCAGTTTTGATAGAAGAAAAAATTAATGAATTAATAAAAAGTGGAAAATATACCAGTATTTCTGATATAAAGTTTAAAAATCGTTCATTTAAAGATTTTTGTATGAATGAAAACTTTAAACCAATCTATAGAGCATTTTCCACAATATTTACTAATATTGACTACTTAAATTTATTAGAAAAAATGCAAGATAAAGAAAAGTTAATGGGAAAAAAAGATAGTGAAATTAAGAAAACGTCTATAAATGGAAATAATTTTGTTGATTCTTTAGTTCAAAAAGAAAATGAAAATAATGAAACTATTAATGCTTTGGACAGTACAAGCAAAAATATTAAAGATATGGCTGATTTAAATAACGCAAAAAAACATATTGCACCTATCGCAACCTTTAAAAAGAAAGAAGATATTGACGTTACAACTCTGTCACAAGAAGAATTAAAAAATTATAAAGATATACAAAATGCAACTAATGATAATAATGTTTTTATATACCATGATGAAAATGGGAATATGACAAACATAGTTAAAGATGAAGAGAATAACTACTCAACTATAGATAAGATTAATGGCGAAAATCAAATGATAAATCATTCTTCTAAAAGTAATTCTAAGGGTGAAATTGCAAAACAAAAAGTTTTATCAAAACATACTACTAATACACCTCCAAATATAAGTGCTGCATTTACTAATACATTAATATTATCATTTATTATAGGATCATTTTTTGGTGTAATATTCCTTGCAATATACCTTAAAGTTATGCATTAAAAAAGGAGGTTTATTTATGGACGATAAAATTGTTTTTGAAGATAAATTCGTAAATTCTAACGATGAACTATTAAAAGAAAACACCCCTGAAACTATCGACTATAATAAATTATATAATATAAATTCAAATGTAAATAATAATTTAAATGAAAATAATAGAGTTAATGATAATATTACTATAAGCCAAACTAATAGCAATAATTCAAGTATCAATAATAACTTAAATACAAATAATAATAGTAATTTATCTCCAAATCAAACTAATGTCAATAATCTAAATATTAATAACAATCCAAATAAAATTAATAATAATAATTTTACAAATCAAAATAATAATGTAACAAAAGAAAAAAAGAATATGAATAGTTTATTATTTATATTTCTAATATTTATAGTAATAATGGGAATTGTTATTTTCTTATTTCCATTTATAGGAAAATTATTAGTAAAATAAAACTATTAAAATAATACATTTAATAGTTTTATTTTATATTTATAACTTGTCCTATAGTCAATATATCATTTACTAAATTATTAATTTTTTTTATTGAATTAACACTAGTATTATATTTTTGTGCTATACTCCATAGTGTATCTCCAACTTTAACTATATATTTTTCTATATCATTATCTGTAATAATAATTTTTTGGCCGACTTTTAATATATCTGATGTAATATTATTTAATCTCTTTAAATCATCTATAGATATATTATTTTTTTTTGCAATAGAATAAAGTGTATCACCAGCATTTACAATATATATATTATCATCATTACTTTTTACATTTAATTTCATACCAACTTTAAGTAAATTATTATTTAAGTTATTTATCTCTTTTAAATCATTTACTGTTACATTATATTTTTTAGCAATACTCCATAATGTATCACCTGATAAAATTTTTATGTAACATTTTTAAATGTAAATATAATATCTACCCGTTTATCTTGATAGATATAAATCTTTTCAACTAAATTGATTATTAATTCTCTAGTTGGCTTTTCAAGTGATAAAAAATCATTTATATATTTTTCTATTTGTTTGTTATCTATTTTATTCTCTTCTATTTGTTCATTTTTAAGACTATCAATATTCTTTTTATTATTATCCATTTCTTTTTTTATATTTTCACTTACTCTTAAGTATTGTTCTGCGTCTATTATACCTTTTAATCTATCCATATATGTTTTATCTAGACTTTCTGTTAGTTTATTATTTGTTATTTCTAGACTTTCAATTTGTTTCTTAATCTTTAAACTATTATCCACAAACTCTATATTACTAATTGATTCCTTTATTTTGTTTTTATCTAAATACTTTTTACATACATCTCTTATGTTATCTAAAGTAACCTTTTCTAATACCTCATAATTATTTGTATGGGTTGTACAAACATGATATTTTGAATATGTTCTATAATAATCACAGGTAGTATAACTTCTTCCTGTTTTATTTTGATATCTAATTGTTATTCTGTGTTTACAATCTCCACAATATAAAAGTCCATCTAATAAGTAAAATCGTTTCTTTTCTGGTCTTTTAACATTTTTAGGTAGTAAAGTTTGTACATAGTTAAAAGTACTCTTGTCAATAATTGCTTCATGTGTGTTTTCAACTATAATGTAATCATCTGGATTATTTTTAACTGTCTTTTTCAGTTTATAATTAATCTTTTTAGTCTTACCTTGTACTGCATCTCCAGTATATATTCTATTAGTTAAAATTGCTTTAATTGTAGTATCTACCCATACTCCATATTCTTGTGATACACATTTTATATTAGTACATTTAGTATTCCATACATAATTATAGTATGAGGCTGGAGTTTTTATTTTTCTTTTTGTTAATTCTTGAGCAATATAATGATATGTATTGCCTTTAAGAGCTAAATCAAATATTAATTTAACAACATTCGCTTGTTCATCATTTATTACTAAATGATTCTTATTATTTGGATCTTTCATATAACCAAATGGACATCTTCCTGATACATACAAACCATCTTTCATTCTAGAATGTAGGCTACTTTTAATTTTTTTAGAAATATCTTTTGCATACATATCATTCATTATTGCCTTAAAAGGTGCAATATCATTATTTGTATTATCTATAAAAGTGTCTATACCATCATTAATAGCTATATATCTAATATTATTATTTGGAAAATACTTTTCTATTAATTCTCCTGTACCTATGTAATCTCTACCTAACCTAGACATATCTTTGGTAATAATCATATTAATTTTACCAAGTTCTAAATCTTTCATCATCCTCTTAAATGATGGTCTATCAAAATTAGTTCCAGAAAATCCATCATCTACATACTCATCTACTACTATATAATTATTTTCTTTAACATACTGATTAAGTAAACTTCTTTGACTTACAATACTATCAGATTCTATATTTCCATCATCTCTTGATAATCTTATATAAAGTCCTACTTTAAAACTACTATTCCCTACCATTAATTACTACTCCCTTCTACTTGGGAATAATGAGTATGATTACATGGTAGCTCTCTATCTAAATAATTGCAAATCATAAATCTTTTTTGTAATTTTATTTTTAATACTTCAGTTATTATTTCATTTAAAGATTTAGATGCATCTTTAAATTTCAAATTAACTTTGTATTTAACCATAGAGTTTGATACCTCCAATTAATTCTATGGTTTTAATATTTGTAATATTACTTGGTATGATCTTTGCATACCCAATAATATTACTTAATCTCATAATCCTCCTTATTCATAAACATCATCTCCTTTTGCTTGGATGATACCTCTCTTGAAAAGAATGAGTCAAGTCATGTACTATAGCAAGTTTTGTCTATCATCCTAAAACTATTCATAATTTATGAAATTATGAATCAGCAGGATAAGAAGATGGCACAATGATACCCATCAATTCCTTATAAAATAAGGATTTCTATATGTGCCATTCTTATTTCGCACTTACGAAATTCAACCTACTTCGTAGGTTCATATAAAGGAGGACTATTAAATAAATCTTTATATTATAAGGATTTAAAGTATTAAAAAATCATCCTATTATCTAATTTTCGTTAGATTTTATAGGATGATTAATTTTTTGATTATTTATTGTATTTTATTAATTGATTAACTAATTCTTGCGTAGTAGGTATTTTACCATTATTAGCCGAAACAATATAGTAATTTGAATTATATTTAACTCCATCTATACTACTCCAAGATTGTACATAATTACTATAAATACCTCTAACATCTATTTTTTCTGAATTCATTGGATATTGCTCGTTTATAATTTTTTTTATGTAATTATCAAATTCTTCAAAATCATAATCTACTGAAGTATACCAATCATCATATTCTAAACTGTAATTGAAATTATATTTTTGAGAATAATATACTGGCAAAAAGTAATCAGCGTCAATATAATTAAAATTATCATCTATACTTACTATAAATGTATCTTCCATATAATCACTTTTTATTTCATAATAAAATCCTGATAGATATTTATCCCACATTCCACTATTAGAATATTCTTTATAAACATTAATAACTCTATAATTACTATTACCATATTTATTATTTAAATAATTAATTACATGTCTTTCTCCTGATTTAGAGGTAATATTAGAGGTAATTATAGGCAATAGGAAAAGAATAATAGAATTAATTACTATAATTACTATGAACATAAAAAATGAGTTTCTATTTAACTTTATATTAACGCTTTTTATTATTCTTTTAACAATTAAACCAACAATTAATAATATTATATTACAAATAAAAGAAAAGCCACAGATAAATAAACAAGCAATTGCATCACTCAAACCTAATGCATTATTTGCAAATACTGAATACGCTAGAGCATCAGAAATAAAAGTTGCAATTGTAATTCCTATAAATATATTCCAATATTTAGAATCATTTGTTTTTTTTAGTTTAACTATTGAAACTATTTGTATAATTATTTCTATTATACAAGAAAGAAAAAATAATCCTTGCATAACACACTTCCTATCTATAATAAGTATAACATAAAAAGACATATTTTTGTCAAAATATTTTCAAATATAATAAGTTTAAAATTACTACTCACTATTCCCCATAAAAACTGTATCCCCACTTTTTACAATATAAGTATTATTATCATTCATACTATTATATGGTATATTCAAATACTCTGCAATTGCTTTTACAACTGCCTCCGCATAGTTTTTCCAATTATTTTTTAGTTGATCAACATCATCTTTTGTACTATCTAAAAAACCATATTCAACTATTTGAGCATTTGTACTACCAGTATTTCTTAACATAAAATAATAATCTTTACTAGGATTAGATGGAAGCCGTCTTGTATATGCACTTCGAACATTTTGCCCCTCTTCCTTTATATTTTCAAGAATCAAATTAGGCAATACATCTGTACCTCGCAATGCGTAAATTACCTCAGCACCATCACCACCTGCCGATAGTCATTGTGTAACTATTTTATTTTAAGTCTTGAAAGCGTGAAAAATTGTCACGGTTTTATATTTAAATTTTCATTTCAATTGGTGACGATTTGTCATCAATTGATTCTATTCTATATTATTTTGTTATTTTTTAAATAATTAAACACAGTTTCTACTGATTCACTAATATTTCGATTATCAATATGTACTTTTGGAATTTTTTTAAACTCATTAAAGCTTGCAGTTTGATCCCATTTTATTTTTCGAATATAATGATCTTTATGTTTTTCTTTATATTCTAGTGCATCATCGCCTTCAAGTATCAATCTATCATAAATTGCTTCTGGTGTATCAACTATTTCAATAGAAATAGTATCAGTATCTAATAACTCTTCAACTACTGACGTAGAATAGATTGGTGAAACAGCCATAACAAAATCATGATTTTCAGAACCAATAATATTCATCATTAATTCTTCTTTTTCATCAAATCTGTCACAATCATTTGGAAATATCGCTTGAAAATTATCTATACTTCCATAAATACCAATTATTTCTTCATCTACATCATAGAATTTACAATTTAATTTATTAGATAATTCTTTTCCAACTGTAGTTTTTCCAATGTTAGATACGCCCCAAATTAGTAATTTCATTTTTTTCTCCATTTTTCTACTATATATTTATAAAACACTTTTGTATTATTATTTTTTACTTTTTCTTTTTCATTAAATTTTCTATAACATATTCATGAAGCTTTGGCATAGTAATTAATAAATAATCATAACGATTCAAATACATAAAAATCTCAGAAGAATCCCCTCTACTATAGTATCCTGAACTTACATTTTTACTTTCTTTTATAGTGCCTTTAAAAAATTTAACAAAATTTGAATTACATTTATCAACTCTATTTAAATATTCTTTTGCCTTCTTGTCATTTCCAAGCTTATAGTATAGAGCAAATAAAGGGAACATCATCTCTAAATCTTCTTCTGGATATTTTTTATACAATTTCAACATATCGTTTTCCTTTTCTAATGTTGCATATATTGCCATTAATAAATATCTAGCACCCATATTATCATTCTCATTTAATCTTAAAACTTCCCTACATACATTTTCTGCTTGACTTATTTTTCCTTCTTCTAGTAAATACTCTGCTTTAATAACCAATCCTCTAATGTATGGTCTTGTTTCAAATATTCCATAAAAATGTCCAATATTTTCTTTATCAAAATATTTCTCTTTTGTTAATCTGCTTTTTTCAAATTCTAAACCATCATCTAAAAGTTTCATTCTTTTTATTCCGTTTTCTTCTAAATCACATTGAAATAAAATTGCATCAAAACATTCTCTTGATTTTTCATATGCCTTTTTAGCCAACTTTATAGCCTCTTTTTCAGTTTTTGCATTTTGTGCTTCTTCTAATATTTCATATGCATCATCTAGAGGTGTATTTTCATATTCTATTTCTCCATTATTATACATTTTTATAAACTCTTGTAATTTTTCATTAAGTTCTTTTTCATCTTTAGCATCAGTATTTGCTAAAAACTCATTAATCATATTATTAAATTTATTATCCATTTACCTCACCTACTACTTTTTTATTTTAGAAAGTTATTACGGTTAAGCGTAATAACTTTTTGTTTTTCAAAATTATTACATCTTAGAGTAATTAATTTTTCATTTCAATTTCTCTTTCATCTACATATTGATAGTTTAAAGCATTTGCATTAGTAACTACACTTTCGCCTATTTCGTGTTCTAATTCTTTTCTTGCATTACCAGCAATTTTACCGCCACGCCTTGCTACATCTATATTTTCATTTAAACCCTTTGGATTTTTCTTTTTGGCAATTTCTCTAGTTGCTATTTCTCCTAAATCTGCTAGTGCTACTTCAACATCAGTCATATTATCTCGGAGTGATTCTTTCCTAAGTCCTTTAAATGATTTGTACTCTTTAGCAGTCATGCCAGACCATTCTTTATAAATTTCATTTGTTAGAATTGCATATTCCTTTGATTCAGTTATTCCACCATCTTTCCATAAATCAGTAAGTTGTTTTCTATCCTGAATACCTTTAATTCTTTTTGCAATCCATTTTTCATCATAACCTTTAGCTCTATATAAGTCTATCGCTCTTTGTGCTGCTAATGAAGGATCAAATGTTTCATTTATTCTCTCACTACCTAGTTTAGCTAGCCATTGTTTTATAGGCTCTGCATTCTTGCTAGGAACTGATTCAATAATTCTAAACATTCCTTCAATATCAACAACATCAGTCATACGATATTTACCATCTTGGGCTTTCAATTTCAACTGTCTAGTAATACTAGACGTTTCAAAATTTTCTTCTTTTTTTAACTTACTTTTTAACCAATTCCAATACTTTCTAGGTTCAGTGCTATCGGCAAGTACTCCAACTATGTCAACAACACTTATAAAATATTTTTCTTGCTCCTTGTCCCAAACAGTTCTAATTGTTTCATTATTAAATATTTTATTTACTAAATGCATTTTATCTTGATTCATAAGATACCTCCTTTGCTGTATATATTATATCAAACATATGTTCTAATTACAATAGTTGTATAAGTAGTTTATCAATTTTTATATGTACACCTTGTCTCAGTTTGCGACAAAGTTCTAATTATTAAGTATACTAAATTTATAGATAATTTCTATATTTCTATCTTTATCTATAACAATTTTATCGATTAAGGCTTGTATTAACTCTCTTGAAGAATTATCAATATCAATTAATTTTCTTATTTTATCTTCGTAGTCTTTTATTTCTGATTTATTAACTTTCTTCTCTTCTTTTATATCTTGTAGACTTTGGATTTTTTCTCTTGTTCTAATTAAAGAATTCTCTGTTTCTCTAGATATTCGTAAATACATTTCTTCAGATACTATTCCATTAAATTTATCTTGATATAGCATATCTAATTTACTAATTAAGTCTTTTTCTTGTTTTCTTAAATCATTTATCTGATTATTAATATCACTATTATCTTTTTTATTAATATTTTTAGATATTTCTGATATATCTAAATTTTTTAAATACTTTTTACAAGTATTTTTTATAACTTCAAGTAATGCTTCTTCTAATTTATCATACGGGCTAAAATGAGGTTCACACATTCTTCTTTTTGGATCTCTTGAATATCTATTACAATTAATGGTCCAATAGTTATGTTGTTTTCTATATGATACTGTTAAAGTATTACCACATTCTTTACAATATAATAAATTTTCAAATAATCTTTTTTCTCTTTTAGTAACATTAGAAACATTTGTTCTTTTAACATTATTTTGAACACTTTCAAATATAAATCTATCTACTAATGGTTCATGAGTATTTTTAACAATATCCCAGTTACTTTTAGGTAATGTTTTTTTCTTATTAGATTTATATGATACCTTAGTTTGTACACTTTGTACCATATCACCTACATACATTTGATTTTTTAATATCTTTTTAACTGAAGAAATAGTCCACATAGGATTATATTTAGCTTTTGAATTAGGATTTTTTCTTTTTAAACTACTAGGTGTTTTAATGTTATTGTCATTCAAATAAGTAGTTATTTCAGAAACTCCTACTCCACTATAAGCCATATTAAATATCTTTTTTACTACCCACGCATAATCTGGGTCTGGTATTAAGTGTCCCTTATCTTCTGGATCTCTTAAATATCCATAACTTGGAACACTACCTATAAACTTACCATCTCTTCTTTTATCATTTAAAACATTACGTATTTTAACTGAATTTTGTTTACTATAAAAATCGTTACAAGCAAAGATAAATGTTGATGAATCATTGCTTGCTTGATTTACAGCATTATCATACCCCTCTAGCATAGAAATAAATCTTATTCCATTTTCAGGGAAGAAAGTTTCAACATAATAACCTGTTAAAATATGATCTCTACCTAATCTTGATAAGTCTTTTACTATTACAAGATTAATTCTTTTAGCTTTAATATCTTCAATTAGTCTTTGAAATCCTGGTCTATCAAAAGTAGTGCCAGAATATCCATCATCTACATATTCATCTACAAAAATAAATCCTTTTTCCTTAATAAAATTCATTAGTATATTTCTTTGGTTAAGGACACTCTCACTTTCAGATTCGTAAGACTTGCCTTCATCAGCTTCTGATAATCTTATATAAATTCCTGCTTTATAGTAATCTGGCATCTGTTTTAAAGTGTTATACAAGCTTACTATCCTTTTCCGTTGTATAACAACTAAAGCCAATTAAATTATACCACATAAATTTAACTTGGCCCACGATATCAGTCTCTATTTACCATACTTTTTATAAATTCAGTTACCAGTTCATTAAAATTAGGAGAATCATCTTTGAAAGTTTCTATTATATTAAACATAAGCCACCTCATTTAAGTTTATGAGTGTCTTAGTCATTTTATATCTTCCTCATTTTCTTTAAAACTCTCTAATATTCTCTCTAACTCTTCTTGCTCTTCTATAGTTGCTTCTTTTGATAGGGTAGGTTTACCATGCCAGTATTCATACCATTATCATCAACATAATAAATGTTATCTATTTTATCTTTATTATTTTTATTATATTTATTATAATGGTTAAAATTATTTTGAATACTAGTATTAATATTTCCTTGAATACTTGTTATTCTTTTCTTTAACACTTCGGATAGTCTAATTATCCTCTTTGAATTATTTGTTTCACTATTATTAATTTCTATATCAATATATCCAAACTTTGATAAACTACTTATACTCTTTGATACTGTTGTCTTGGTGCAATTAACCTTATTCATAAAATACCTATTAGTAGGCCAACAATATCCTTTATTCTTACACAAAGAAATTATGTGTAGTAATAATAACTTTTCTAAAGATAATATTCTACTATCACTTAATACCGATATTGGTATAATTGGATTTATAAATTCTTCCATAGTATCCATTCTATAGAATCATACATAAAATATATCTTTATAAAAGTGCACTTTTACATACTACTTCTCCTAGGTGTTTTCATCTTACATCAAATAAAAATAAAAAGATATTCTACAAAAAAGAAAAAAGGAGTAAAAACTGTACTCTCATAGAACCTAATTATAAATTATTTAATTTATCTAAAATTTCATTTCTCTCTTTGATTAAAATATTCTCAGATATATCTATAGCAGGCTGAAAAATATTTATATTTCCTTCAAAGTGATTAAACTCGTTAAGCAATGTTTTTTTTGAATAGAAAAATATTCTCATCCTACTATTTTCAATTGTTTCTTCTTTAAATGATTGGAAAATTATACTTGAAAGTTGATCATATTTAGTGGTATTAATACTAAATTTATCGACTAATGTTTTTTCAGTTTTCAATCTTAAATACAAATATGTAAGATTATTGCATAAAACTTTATTCAAAATTGGATATTCGTTTTTGTCAATAATCTCATTTAGATTACAAATATCTAAACTTAATATATCACTAATATTTATAGTATAATTATTAATTAAGTTATTATTAAATAGTGAATAATATATTTGTCCTAAATCAACATATTCTGTTTCATATCCATGCATTAATTTTGTTAATTGATTTTTTATAACTTGATCACCTGTATATTTAACATATCCCCTCATAAATGGAATTAATGAATAAATATATAATTTTTCATCTTTTACAAATTCAATAATTTCATTCGAACGAATAAAATCGAGAAAATCAGGGATTGAAATTAAAAGCATTTTTTCATTACGATTAACTTCAATAAATCCATTTTCTTGTCCATCAAAATTATTAAATAAATAAATGTTAAAACTATTTTTATTTTGATATTCAATTAATCGTATTAAATCAATATTGTGAGTTAAAATAATTACTTTCTTTTTTATTAAAAATTTTACTATAGCATATACCAATTTATTTTTAAAAATAGAGTCAAAACTTGAGATTGGATCATCTATAACTATTATTTCATTTTCAACATTTTTTGCTTTCAAAAGTTCAAATGTTAATGAAATAAAATTTTGTTCACCAGAACTCAATTTTAAATTTTCACGCGCTACTCCAATTAAATCTTCAGAATCTAAAGTAATAACAATTCTATTATCTGCTCTTTGTAATTTTATGCTTTTATTGATATTTTTTTCTATAAATTCTTCAATAAACATTAAGTCCTCATCAGTAATATTTAATTCTTTAGTCAACATTTCTTTATATTCTGTATATTTATCAACAAATTCTTTTGAAAGTGAAGAAGATAATAAATTGTTTATTAAAGATTTATAAATATTAATGTACATTTCAATCTCTTTTATAAGATTTGAAACAATATCTATACTTCCAGATGATATTGCACGAGTCAAAGTATTTTTTATATTAAAAGGATCAGTTTCACCAATTCTATTTATAATTTCAATTAATATATTTTTAGTATCATCGTCAAGATTATTAATTATTTCTGCTTTTTTAATATTCTTCTTTTCCAGTAATTCTTTTGAATTAATATTGTCATTATCACAAACTATACAATTACTTAATTCATTATATTTATTTAATATAATAATAGCATCATCATATTGTTCGATTTTGGAAAAATCGTTTGATTCCTTAATATTAGAAATTCTCACTATTCTATTAATAATTTCAAAATTTTCATCAGAAATGACATACTTAAATTTATCAGCATTATGTTCATCCAGTTTTTCTTCTTTCAATTTTTGAATAAGATGTATATAATCATCTAGATTAATATCTGTTGATTTTGCTCTAACATTTACAATCTTTTTCAGAATATTATGTAATGAATGATCTATCCATGAAAATTTATTATCTGAAATTTTAGACAAATTCATATTATTTTTTAATGATAATCTTAAATCCTTATAAATATCATCAAATTTATCATCAATCCATTCTTTAAGTTCATATTCTCTAGCTATATTATCACCTAATAAAAAGTCTTGCGCTTTTCCTTTAATAATATTTCTACTATTCTGATCATTTATAATATGAAACAAATTACAATTATTAGTTGAATATTGATTTCCATCATAGTTAAGTGTAAATTCTCCTTGATTATCTAAAACTTTACAAAAACTACTTTTACCAACACCATTAGGAGCATATAAAACACTGATGTTTGTATTAGTAAAATCAATTATATTATTTTTATTCATATCAATAAAATCTTCACAAAAAATATTTTCCTTTTTTAGTTTTAAAAATTCTAACTGCATATAATTACCTCCCACTACATAAAAAGCGCAATACAAAAACTTAAATATATTTAAGCCTGTACTAGCGCTTTAATACTATTTATTTCCTTTTGCTCGATTATGTGTTTGACATAGCATCTGGCAATTATCAATATCAGTAGAGCCGCCTTTGCTCCATGCTGTTACATGATCTGCATCCATCTCTTTTAATTCCCAAATTCTATTTTTATTATTGTCATTTCCCATTGCACATAATGGACAATTACTAATATCTTTTAATTTTGCTTCTTGAGTTTGTTTTTCATATACAACTCGCTTTGTATTATCATCAAATACTCTAATATTTAATAATTTAGTATCTTTACATCCACCCAATATATACTCGCATATACCCTTAGTATCTTGTACTTGAGGGTCAGCATATAATTTACATAGTATTTCTGAAACTTTGTTAGGATCATATGAATTATTATGATACATTTCATATAATCTTCCCCATTCTAAGCCCCTCATATCAGATTTAACATCTTTAAATACAGTTGATGCCCAAGTTATTACAGAGTTAAAATATGATTTTAATTCTGTAATATTAGTATCAAATCTGTGTTGACTCATATAACTATCAACATTCCCTTTACTTACCCAATTAAGTGCTGTTGCAAGATACTCTTGTCTATTTACATCACCCTTTATATATGCACTCCATTTTTGAATATTTGCATTTTGAGAATTAGAGAATTCTTCACGAGCCATAGTTACAAATGGTCCTGAATAAATTGCATTTAATAATTCTTGATTATTAAGTGGAACACCTACAATATTAATCGTTTTAAACCATTCTTTAATTTCTGATTCTTCACCTTCACAAATATAAATTGTTAATTGAGAATCTAAAATTTTATCTTGTAAATTCTTGGCAAAACCATCAAAATATTGCTCCATGCCATGTTCATCCTTAATAGCAAATTTATCCGTAATAAATCTTCCGAAGCTAGTAACTCTTTGTTGTCCATCTAATATCTCATATTTATCTTCCCCAACTTTAACAAAATATAACAAACCTAAAGGATATCCTTTTAATAATGAGTCAATTACTGCAACATCTCTTTTCCCATCAGCATAAATATAATTCCTTTGATATTCTGGTTGAATAGTTAATTTTCCACCCCAACCAAATAAACCTTTACCTTCATACTCATTATAAACAAATCCTTCATTTATATCTCTAACAGTTAAATCAGTTTTCAATATTGTTTTCATATTCTTCACCTCTACTTATAATTACAACTCTAACATATGTTGCCTTCCCATTTATAGTGCTTTCCTTATCTTTTATCAATCCATGTGCTTTAATCGGAATGGAATTATTTTTTCTAAAATCATTTGCATTTAAAATTTTAAATTGATGTGGGTCATGATACTTTAAAAAAGTAATTGGAACAGCCATTGGTTTGTTATAATCATAAGGAATTGCATCATATCTTGGAACTTCTATCACATCATAATTATCAAATTCAGGATAGAAATCAACATTATACTTCTCACTTAATGTTTTTATTAATGGTTTATTATATTTCAAATTATCAGCCATATTCATTAATCTCAGTGGTTGATGTCTTCTTCCTAAATCAAGATTGGTAAACCAGCACATATTTCCAAAACTTCGCCATTTTTGACCAGTCTCATCTATCCAAAATCTTGTATCTCTTTTTTCTGATGTTTTTGGAACTTTAAAAGCCATTTCACCATTAGATTTACCAAGCCACATCTTTGATTCTCTAATTAAAGTAAAGATATCTTTATCCGTTTCATTATTTTCATTTCCTAATATTATAAAATCTTTTTTACCCTCAAAAATCCAATCAATAAATTCTCTAAATAGACTAAAAGGTGGATTAGTAACTATTATATCAGCTTCATCTCTTAATTTTTTCACTTCGTCAGATCTAAAATCTCCATCTCCTTTTAGATAGTCCCATTCTAAATCATTTATATCAATTCTACCTGATTTATTTGTATCTCTATCTAATGTAAATATTTTCCCATGTGAATTAGTCTTATTCTTATCAAATTTAGGTGACTCTGATTCAAATAATGATAATTGAATATATATATCATTCTTTTTATCATTAGCATAACTCGTACTTATTAATTTTTTTAATCCAAATCTTTCAAAGTTTTGAGCAAAAAACTTTGTAAAATTTGACCACTCTGGATCATCACATGGTAGTAATATTGTTTTATCTTTGAAAACATCTTGATTATATTCTATATAGGCATTTATTTCTTTTTGAATATCTGAATATTCAGTATAAAACTCATCGTCTTTATTTTTTTTTGCGTTTGTTAACTGATGATTCTTTGACATATAATCACTTCCTACTAACTAAAATTTTCTCTAATTTATGCTCTAATTGATATAAAGTATTTCCACTAGATACATCTCCACCTAAATCTTCAAGTGCTGAATATAAGATTTGACGTTTTGAGGGATTTGAATTATTAGGAACTTCATTATCTGTATCTTTTTCATATATACCCAAAGTTCCATCTTCATTTGTTTTAGAATAATAATCTTTTCCTGTTAAACTTGAATGAAAATTTATATTTTTAAAATGATGTCTATTTTTTGATAATAATAATGCTTCTTTCCTATCTTCTATTTCTTCATTTGTTTCCTTCCATAAATGAAGTCTATTAGTTGTTCCATTTATTTCAGCCATACTTTCAAATGCAGAATACATTTCTTCTGGGCTCATATGATAAAATTCTCTGACTCTAATTTTATCTCCTATTTTTTCTTTACTTCTAAGTTCTGGATTTATAGTATCTATAAACTTGTGTAATTTTATATCAGTTAATCTCTCAGTTACATCAAATGTTGCATAAATATGAAATGAAAAAGGAACAGCCTCAGAATTATTTAATTGTTTTACTCTTGCTTCAACATCGTCAGCATATCCAATTTTGATATACTCTGGAAATGATGGATTAGTTAATATATAAATTACTCCACATTTTTCTTTCATACTCTCTCACTCCTAAAGTTTCAAATCAATATTATTATAACATATAATTCGACAAATTTTTAATTTTGACATTGAAATACTTACAAATTTTTAAAATAGGGTTTGGGAGTAATCCCACGAAAGAATTTCGTACGAGAGTACAAATTAAGTGCTGGCTAGACAATAACATAACTCCTAAAATAATAATTGAACTTAAAAACTCTATCGTTTAAATTTGATAGAGTTCTTCTTTTTAATAAAATTTCTTTAATATTAATGGATTATCTTTTACTATCCTTAAATTATATTTTATTTTTAATATCTTTTTTATAGATGGTATTAATTTATCTATATCACATCTTACGTTAAAAATATCTATTGCTGAATTAATATGATTATAAAGTGGTGCTTTAGAAAGTACTTTCTTATAAAAATTATCTGCTATATAAAAAGCTACTACATCGGGTATTACAAATTCTTTTAGATAGTTATCATAATTAATACATACTGGTAAGTATATTCTTTCAAATTCTTTATCGGTAATATCACACATAGATATACTCCTTTAGAATTATTTCTTCTGCTATATTTTTAATATTATTCATTTTACTTACCCAAAGTATTTGATTATCTTGTTTTAATTTTTCATTTATATTTTCTTTTTCATCAAGTTCTTTAATTAAACTTTGCACCTTCTCCATAACAGTAGTGTCTATATCTTGAAGATATTCATTTAAATTATCATTAACAAGTAAATCAAAATATAATCCAAGTTTATATTTTTTTATATACTCTAATCTTAATAATCCATATTTTCCTATATTATATTGAACTTTCTCTTTTAGTATTAAATCAGGTAATAAATAATCCCCTTGTTTAATGTAACTAATATTCATAGCATTTCCTCTTTTCTTATCATATTTAGGCTTTAATTGTTATACTTAATATTTGTTACACAATGACTGTCGCCACCTCACGATAGAAGATATTATAAATAAATTATATTATAAAATATATTACTATTTATATATTTATTAAAAAAATAAGTAATCTCATATTACTTATCCTTCTTTTTGGTATTCAATTTTAATTCCATATAATGAGCATTTGTTAAGTCTACTCCTACTACTTGATTAGCCATATCTACTGGTTCATCAGGCGATAGAGTTTGTGTAACGTGAGCAGCTATTCTAACAAGTTTAACTTTATTTTTATCCTTTACTATTACATCATAATTGTTTAAATATATTTTATTTTTCGTTTTATTAACCATAGTATAACTAATCAATGAATTTTTACCATCATAAGTACATTTTATATTTTTAAAAATAATCCCCTTTACCTTTTGCTTTTGTACAAAACTTTTATTATTATTGTGTTTAAGACCATCATCTATTGTATTATTTTTTTTCAATATAAATACTAACACAACTCCAATTATTAAAACTATACTTAATAATATAATTATGCTTTTTAATTTAATTTTTCTTTGCTTCGTTTCCACTCTAATCACCTAGTAGAATAATATCATATTTTACTAAACTTATCAAGATTTCAAAATAAATAGTGCTGGTAAATATAATTACCAACACTACTAATTTTTTTAATTATAGTCAATCATCTTAGCTCTAAATTGATTTATTAGTGCAGTTATATCACTACATTCACTTGTGGAATTACCTTCTAATAAGAACCAATCAATTACATTTTCTTCTCCAGTAATCTCATCATTTCCTAAAGTTGCATGACGAATTGCTTTTTTTAAATATATGAATTTATACATATCATTAGTAGAATCTTTCATATAATAATACCTTGTTCTTTCTCTTAATCCGAAGAAAGTTGTTAATTCATAATCTTGATATCTATATTCCGTTGGCACTCCTAAAACACCTTCTAATAAATAAGCAAGAGTACCTGTTCTATCAGCTCCTATACGACAATGTAAATAAATAGAATAATCATCATTACCAGCTACTACTTTTTTCATTACATCTATTGCAGCATCTCTAGATAACTGATAATAACTTTTACCATTGAAACGTGTTTCTGTTGCAGGAGATCCAAATTCAGTATGATCAATCTTATAATGAACTATTTCGTTTTGATTATAATTTGCCAATTTATCTTCTTCTGATATAACAATATCTGAACCTGGAGTTCGAAGGTCATATTCATTATAAATACCTAACTTTTCAAATTGTGCTCTTGTTGTACCATCATTATTTAATCCCCAAATTTTTTCACCACGATATAGCTTTTGATATTTAAGTTTTCCATCAATAACACCATCACCATTTGTATCAACAGGAAGGCCACCTAAATCTCTTACATTACGCGTCTGTCTATTAACACCAGGAATAGTAATAAGTCGTCTTTCACCAGTAGGTCTTACAAAACCTTTTTTAGTATTATCACTAGCTGATTCCCAATAATATGTTTTACCAGGAATAAAATTATATAGCTTACCATTATCATTAAATACATAGTTTACTGTATTATTTGATCTTAATCCTGTTAACTCGTTATATTCATATACATTAATATTACCTGTAATACCTGTATTATACTTATTTGGCTGATCACAATAGACACTACCATATTGTGTTGTAACATTATCATTTTTATAATATGCACAATCATAATTATTAAGATTTGCTGTCATAGCATCATTAAAACTACTATAATTTGTATCATCCTGTCCAGTATTCCATGAATTAACATTGTTAAAATATGTTCTCATTGCTTCTGGAATTGTATCAAATTCAACAATATTTATTGCTCCTTCAATTGAATCAAATGGGACTTCGATTACAGGTCTTACTCCTGAATTACCAGAAGCATGGCCAAGACTCTTAGCAGTAACAGCACCATTAATTCTTTCAGCTCCACCATTTGAATTAACTGTTTCTAACCAATAATTTGATCTACAATCGCTTCCATATGAAATTGTATTTTCAAGTAAGAATGTGTAATCTTCTAACTCATTTGCAGTTTCATTTAAATTAGAATTAGTTGCTGCTTTAATCTCATCAAGAGTTGCAAATCTTGCAGCTGAACCACTATATACATAATTACTTAAAACAGTATTTCCAGACTCATCTGTGATAGTTCTTGGCTCTGTATATAAACTTACATTTGGCCACTGAGCTATCGTAGGAAGCTCAGAAATAGCTGTATTTGGACCTTCTGTAAATGTAGGAGCATAACTAACAGCAGTTGCACTACAAACTGGAGATACATTATTATTAACTTGTGATGTATTATTATAGAATATTAATACTGCTTTGCCATCACTTGTTTTATTTAAATAATAAAATCTTTCATTTGTTGCATCATATGTGCCGTCACCATTAACATCACAATCAAAAGCGTCTCCAGCACTTAATGATGGACTACTTGGAATTTGTCCAAATTCTGTTGATCCAGATGAATGTAGAACAGTCGCTGGTCTACATACTGTTTTTGTGTTTGTATAATGTGCGAAATAAGTAACATCATCATCAACTTCTGTTGTTGAAAGTACTCTTTCTCCACCAACTCCTGCAGTAAACCAACCTAAGAATTCTGAATTAGCTTTAGTTGCAGTAGGCAGGTTTCCAATAGGACCTATTTCAGTTAATGTTTTTGAATTATACTCAACCGTATCCCCACCATTTTTATTAAAGTTTACTGTAATATTAACTGAAATATCTTCTAGATAAGCTACATCATATTGAATATTATCTATTGTTTCATTGGTATGAACAATTGTTGCATTATTAACAATTACGCCTGATTCATCATTAATTGCTTTATTATTAGTATTTACATTACCTTTGAAAATACCATCGTAAACTGTTACTGTTTTCCCACTAGCTATTTCTAAACCATAATTATAGCCTTGCATAACTGGGTTTGTATTATCTATTGGATCATCATTAGTACCAATTGTCATTGTATCACTATTTTTTACAGCTGAATTATTATTACTTATAATTGTTCCACCAAGTATATTAATTGTTCCAGCATTATTATGAAGAGCTGCTCTACCATTTGCAGTACCAGTCTGAGAGTTATTCTCTAAATAAGCTGTTCCACTTATTGTTACTATTCCACCATTGTTATAAACTGCTTGTCCTTTAAATGTATTAGTACCCTTAATTTTTCCACCATATACATTTAATGACGCTCCTGCATTAACATTAATTACTGCAGCTTTAGAGTTACAAGAAAGTGTTCCACCGTAAATATTAACTGTTCCACCTTTAATTTCAATTACTTTTTTCTCACCATCACTTGATTTATTATAAGTTAGCTCTCCATCATAAATATTTACAGTTGCAGTAGATTTATTTTCAATAATATATCCACCTGAACTATATAATTTACCATTAATAATATCTAATTTACCTGTATTTGTAAACAAAGAGAACGTTCCGCTAGTAGCACTAATAGTATTATTTCCAATATCTAATTCAACCCATTTGCTACTTGTTATATTTATAGTATCTGTAGTCGTAATATCTTTTAAGATTTTAACTTTAGTTTTTACTTTAGTAGTTGGTACCGCAGCTATAGCTTCATCTAATGTTAGATAACAATTCAATCCTACACAAGCTACATATTGCTCATCTACCCACCTTGCAATAATTGTTGTTGTTGTATTAAATGTTGTAGAAGATGTTACTTCTGTTGTATATGTATTATCCGTATACCAACCTACAAAATTATATCCTGTTTTTTCCGGAATTGGTAATTCACCTATTGCTGATCCAGGTGGGAATGTAACACTAGTTGGACTTACACTTCCTCCATCTGCATCAAAATTAACAGTTATATCATCTAATTCTTCCCATTTTGCAATAATTGTTGTTGTTGTATTAAACACTGTCGAAGAAGTTACTTCTGTTGTATATGTATTATCGGTATACCAACCTACAAAGTCATAACCTATTTTTGATGGTATTGGCAAATCTCCAATTGCAAGTCCAGAAGCTTGTGTTTTACTAGTTGGACTTACTTCTCCACCATCAGCATCAAATGTAATAGTAACATTTTCAATCCATTTTGCGTAGAAATCTGTATTTTGATTTATTACTGTTTCTGATGTAGCAGGAATTGTAAGATTCACATCTTGATACCAACCATCAAAAGTATATCCTGTTCTCTCTGGTGTCGGAAGATTTCCTACTTCATGTCCATGATAAACTGTTATTGTATTTGGACTTACACTTCCACCATTTGCATGAAGTGTTACTGTAGCACCATCAGTCCAATGAGCATAAAATCTAATATCTCCATCAATTATAGTATTTGAGTTAATCTTAGAACCATTAACTGGATCGGTATACCAACCAATAAATGCATATCCCGGTCTAGTAATTGTTGGTAAATCACCAATTTTTTTACCAACATTAGCATCTTGTTCAAATGATGGTTCTCCAGTATAATTAGGATCAAATGTTACTTTTGCTGTTGGAGATAGTTTGATATACATATTACTTAATGTACCTATAAATAATCTATCCGCAACAAGTGCTGATTCATCTTTTGGAGCACCACCAAACCAAGTTGTTAAATCAAAAACTGGATTGTATTGATTTAAATCATTTAATTTAGTTTTTTCACCATCATTTATACTATAGTAAATAGAATTACTTATTCTATATATTTTTACATTTTGTACAGATGAGGATGCAATTATATACTCAGCATTACTACTTTGTGTTTCTCTAGACTGTAGTAAAAAATTATTTGTAGCATCTTTTTTTCTAAACGTAAATCCTGGATATCTATTTACTATTTCTGCTTTTGAATGAACTAATGTTGCTCTATTTATATTATCAGCTGAATTATAACTTACGATAGTAAATCCCACTTCAAAATCTTTATCGTGATTTATTGAATTATATAAACCTACTTGAGTATCTATGTATTTTTTTGAAGATAAAGAACTTCCTGTATAATCAATATTTGATCCTGTTGGATTAATTGTACTAATACAATCTCCATTTTCACCATTTACAATACCTGTTGATGTAAAAGAACACTCTCCTGGTATATAGAATACATAATCTAATGGCACTTGTTTAGGTACCCATTTAGCATATCCATTAATATTACCTGTTACAATAGTATTTTGTGTAATTTCAGTTGTATAATCTTCATTGTCTGTATACCATCCAGAAAAAATATAACCAAATTTTGTTGGGATTGGAAGTGTGTCTAATCTTTCACCTTCCCATTTCTCAAAAGAATACTCGCTTGGCATTCCATCCTGAGAATCAAGATTTATAGTATATTTTTTCTTCTTGTTAAAATCTTCTATTCTATTAGACGGAATTTGAATAGTTGGTCTAACTGTATTTTTACTATCTGTATCAGCAACTGAAACAGATAGTTGTTCTGTATGAATTCTATAATGTGTATTTCCTTCGGCAGCTAACCATATACCTGCTCTACCTAAACTACTAGATTGATACCTACTATTTTCTAAATAGAAGCGGCAATTTTCAAATTTATTTCCTCCTGATTCAGAACCACAAGCTGCAGCTAAATCCTCTCGTGCAATAAATCTAGTAATATTACCATTCATTTCAATAAGAGCTGGATTATCCCAAGTTGCAGATGTAGGTAAATAATCACTAGCATCTCCGTATAAATAATTGGTTCTTGAAGGAGATGAATCCATTTGCCCTAAATCATCAAAACTTGTATAATGAACCAATACAGAATTTTCAAATTCATCTGTTGTCCCATAATGTCTAACATAATAAAATCTTTCAGTCTGAGGATCCCATGTATCATCATCGTTTACATCACAATCATAAGCATCTCCGACAATAGGGCTAATAGAACTTGGAATTGTTCCATAATAGATAGTATCATTAGCGTGATAACCACCGCCAGATCCTGAACACGCTCCACCTTGAGCACAAGTTTCACTGTGTAATGTACCAGTTACGGCCTTTTTACATACTATTTTAATCCAATGTGCATAATAATCAACAGTTGTTCCCGTTACCACAGTATTCTCATCAATTTTTTCTCCACCCGTTGGTTCAGTATACCATCCATCAAAATTATAATCATCTCTTGTTGCTTCTGGTAATTGTCCAATAGTCGTACCTGATTGAACAGTTTTTGTCTCATCTTCAGAATCAATTACTCCACCATTAGCCTTAAAATTTACTGTAACCATTCCAGAAGCATCCAAAATACTTAAATCAATCTTATCCCCTTTTTTTTCTCTATAAATAGAAAAAGTCCCACTAACAATGGCATAGAAAGCAACAACAAAAGCAAAAAGAATCAAAATTTTTTTATGCTTCTTTAATTTCATATCTATACCTCACTTCCTTTTTCTATTTTTTTATTAAATCCCTTGTCTAAATTCTACATCAATATCTATTTTTTGATTTGTTACCAATTGTGCGCCATTAGTAGCTCTAAATGTTAAAATATGCGTTTTTGTTTTTGTCGAATCGCCATAATTTATAACAGTATTGGCATTTTCTATTGTTAAAGTTCCACTAGCCGTTGGAGTTAGATAACCGGTATTATCAATATCTACTTCAACACCAGAGGGTAAATTACTAATAATAATTTTATATAAAACATCAACTTGCGAATTACTTTGAACTGTTAATGTATAACTATCTGTAGCTCCACCCTTATATACATTTATTGAATCTCCACTCTGACTATGATTTCTTGTTACACTCCATGTAGATGTATTAATTGAGCCATTAACAGAACCGCTAGCTCTCATTAAAGCAAAAGTATGTACTGCATAAAAAACAAGTGATATTCCTACAATCAATAACATTGATTTTATTATCTTATTTTTCATATCAATACTCCTTTCACTTTTTTTACTCCTGTTCTTTTATCTTTTTATTAAAAAATGTACTTAATAAATATAATCCTAATAATCCACAAACTATAAAATATTTAAAGTTTATTAAGAAATTTAATATTCCTCCATGATATATTACTTTTCCGACTATACTAGATACTTTTATCTCTTCATCTGCAACGTTATTAGCATCACCTTTAGTAATAACTTTATTTTTATTTTTCTTTATAATTCTATGAGTAACATAGTATCCATCTTTTTCATATGTAACTACATCTCTTACTTTATAGTCACTTTTTTTTATAATTAATATATAATCACCAACATGAATATCATCTTCCATAGAGCCTGTTTTAACTTCATATATTTCAGCTATCTTTAATAATCTTAATAAAAAATATAGTCCTAATATAATAATAGAAATAATAAATATAACATCAAATATTATTTTAAATACTTTATTCATTATATACTCTCTGCCTCTACATTTATTTTTAAACTATATTTAATATCACTATTTTTAGCACTATTACCAATAGCAGTATCATTTAAATCGTTATCTCCAACCCATTTCCATTCCAAATAATATGTCTCAGACTTAGTACTGTTTAATGTCATATTATTTATACTTAATTGATTATATGAAACATATTCATCTACTAAATATGTATTTCCTTTTTTTAGTTTATATTTTATATTCATATTATATTCATTTTCTTCATTAAAGGAAATTTTATATTTTAAATTATATTTAGTTCCATTATTAACCGTGAATTTATAAGTTCCAGTACTTTCAGGAGCAATTTTTCCGTTAACTTTAGATATCTTCAATGAATCTTCAAAAACATTTAAATTCACGTCATCATGCCATTTTACTTTATCATTATCACTAACATAAAAGTCATCTTCTAACTCTGGTTCTGTTTCAGAATCTGAACTTGGATTAGATTCCGGTATATTACTACTACCTTGATTGCTATTATTACTGTTATTAGATTTATTATTTTTACTTCCTTTAGAAATATAAATAATTATTACCTCGTCACTATTTATGAGTTCTTTAATAGGTGCGCCACCTTTTATAGATTGATTAACAATTGTTCCTGCCATTTTATCAGAATCAACATAAACATATTTTATTTTTACATTATTTGCAATACTATCAAGCCATTTTTCTACATTGCTTATTTTCTTATCTATAAAATTTGGTAATGTACATTTATCATTTTGACTATCTTTATTACAATCTACAAGTGAACCATTATTTACAATTGTAATTACATTTTTTTTTCTACCTTTAATTAGTTCTTTAACACTTTTTCCTACAATTGATTGTTCTAAAACAACTACATCTTTATAATTAGGATTTTCTACTAGTTTAAACTCAACATCAATATTATTTGATAATAAACTAAGCCATTTTAAAACATCTTTTTTACTTTTCCCTACAAAATTAGGAACTAAGCATTTACTATTTTCATCATCGTACAAACAATCTATCATTTTATCATCTTTACTGCACTTACCATCATCACATTTTATATCAATAGTATTCCCCTTACCATTTTTCTTCTTAATTAAAGAACAGTTATGTAATAACAAAATAATAATTATAATTATTAATATCACTTGAATTACTCTATTTATTATATTACTATCATTATTTTTTTCTTGTTTAGACATTTGTTTCACTTCCTAAAAATTATTCTTCTGGTTAAAATCTACAATTACTTATAAACTTTAAACAAAAGAATAATATGTATTATTCTTTTCTTATTTTTACTGCTCTTATGGATTATGATGAGTTAATGATTGTTTAGCAGTTAATGTTACTGGAATACTTAAAGTTGTACCTTTAGCTGCTAAGTCAGTACCATCTTTTTCTGCAGTATCTGATTCAGCTCCAGCCCATGCAATATTAATTCTTACCTTTTTTTTCATTGCACCTTCAGTTTCAGAATAAGCAATTGTTTGTGAATCGCTACCACTAGCAAGAGTTGCAGTCATTCCATTTGGAAGATTAGTTGAACCTAATGTTGCAGTAAGAACTACATCTACTTCAGATCCAGTAGCATCAACAGGAATTTCAATATATCCTTCTGATCCTGGTGCGATTGTATGATTATAACCAGTTAATGTAGTCCAAGTAATATCATCCGCACCAAAAGTATAGTTTGTTGAAGCAATATCAGTATCTTTTACTTTAACAGACCAAGTTGCAGCTTTAATACTACCAGTTGCATTTCCAGTTGCTCTATAAATAGCATATGTTCCAAAGCATACTGCTAATAGTAAAACTAAAATGGCAGCTACTAGAATTTTCTTATCCCCTTTCATTTTTCCACCTCCTTTATGATACATCGTAAAGGTTTTTTATGATTTACTACTTTACTATTCGAGTATACCATAAATCTATATAAAAAACAACATTTTTAGACAAACTGTAGTTGTGTAAATATAGACCAATTATGAAGAAAAAAGAATAATATAAAAATATAAATCATAAATTAAAATATGAATAAAAATAAGGAAAAATTATTTACTGAAATCATTATTAACTATTTGATAAAAGAATTAATTACTAAAAGATAGTATGATAAGGAAGGTAATAAATATGAATTATAGCTGCTTACTAGACTCAGATTATAACGCTGGTATTTATATAAGATTATCACAAGAAGATAAAGACAAGAAGCACGAATTAGATAGTGAAAGCGTAATAAATCAAAAAAATATACTGCGTACTTACTGTAAAAAGAACAGCTTTAAATTAATTAAAGAATATATAGATGATGGGTATTCTGGCACTAATTTCAATAGACCTGGATTTAATAAAATGATAGAAGATATAAAAAACAAAACAATTAATTTAGTTATTGTAAAAGATTTATCAAGATTAGGTAGAGACCATGTAATGACAGGATATTACATTGAAAAGTATTTCCCAGAAAACAAAGTAAGATTTATATCGATTGTAGAAAATTACGATAGCATAAAGGATCAAGCTAGTAACGATTCATCAACATTTATAATTGCGTGCAATGATTACTATAGTAAACAAAACTCATTAAAAATTAGAAATGTATTAGATTTAAAACGAAAAGATGGTAAATTTATAGGTAGCAAACCTTGTTATGGATATATGAGAGACCCAAATGATAAAGGACATTTGATACCTGATCCTCAAGTAGCTAAATATGTAAAAATAATATTTGAACTAAGAGCAAATAACATAAAAATTAGTGAAATAGCAACTAAATTAACTAATATGGGTGCACCAACTCCTGCAGATTATAAAAACTTGCCTATTTCTAATCGAAATAAAAATAATAATAAATGGACAATACATTCAATTCATAATATATTACAAAACAGAATGTATACTGGTGACATGGTACAACGTACTCAGACAAATATAAATTATAAATCGAAAAAAAGAATTACTTTAGATAAAAGATTATGGATAATTGTTGAAGGTACACATGAAGCATTAGTAGACAAAAATACATTTATGTTAATTAATAAAAAAACAAATAATAAAAATAGATCTTATTCTAAAAGAAAAAGACCTGAAAGATTATTAGAAGGATTATTATTTTGTCATGAATGTGGAAATAGACTTAGTGTACTTTATAGAAAAAAGCAAGACTACTGGTGTATTAATTGTAATAAGTATGCTAGAGACCCAGTTAGAAAATTATGCACATCGCACTTTTTTTCATATGATTATTTTGAAGAATTAGTTTTAAAAGAACTAAAAAAAATACTATCTAAATTATTTCTTAATTTAAACATAAAAGAATTAAATGAAGAAGTTATTAAAAGAACTAAGAATAATTCTAACGATTATAAAAAAAGAAAAGAAGGTATTATTAAAGAACAAAACAAATTATTAGACACTATTCAAACTATATATAAAGACCGTTTAGAAGGTAATATTACGCCTAATCAATATAAAATATTATCAAAGCCATATGAAGATAAATTAAAAGATTTAAATAATATTTTAGAAGATATTAATAATGAAATTCAAAATGAAAAAGATAATACTGATAAATATCTAAACTATGAAGACAAAATAAAAAAGTTGTTAAACTTAAACAACCCTAATAAAAATTTATTATTTGCTCTAATAGAAAGAATTGAAGCAGACAAAGATAGAAATATAATTATTAAACTTAAATACAATATTCTAGATAACCATACTTTTAAATATAAAGATAATAGAGTTCGTAACCCATACGGGAGAAAAGGAAAAAATTTCTTAAAATAAATCAGATTTTTTTAAACAATATTCCCAACCTGGCTGCCAAGCACCTGTTTTTCTCCAATCATTAGCATTAGCTTCTTCCCAAGATATATTCTTTGTAATAACCTCGATTGCTAATTGAGGGGCTCTATGAGCTATAATTCCTATAGTTTTATCTTTGTAATTTTCTTTTACATACTTAAAAAAATCTCTAAGTCTTTTTTCTACATCTTTTAAAGATTCTCCGTTTGGAAATGGATTATTTATATGGTCTTCATATATAATTTGATTTTTATCTTCACCATCTAAATCTCCATAATTACATTCTCTAAGCCTTTTGTCTTCAATTACTTGAAACTTTGGAAAAGCTAATTTTGCCGATTCCTTTGCTCTTATCAAGTCTGATGTAAATAATACATCGAATTTATATGGTGTATTTTTTCCTAAATTAATTGCTTGTTCTTTTCCTAAATCATTCAATTCTACTTGTTTCCAACCACTACATTTTTTAGATGCATTATCAAATGTTGTACCA
The DNA here is from genome assembly GCA_946412015.1 of uncultured Caryophanales bacterium. Lineage (GTDB taxonomy): Bacteria > Bacillota_I > Bacilli_A > RF39 > UBA660 > RUG12438. The sequence continues at coordinate 45,950 of CAMKGA010000004.1, read as the reverse complement.
TGTACATAATATATTATTTTTAAATCCATAATCAATCACCTCTTTCTCATTACAATTTTTTTCTTGTTCTTTATCTCAAACAATTTTAATTGTTTCATTATTAGATATTTATTATATTAAATTTAACCATTCATAATTACTTGTATCAGGACCTCCAGCATTTATGTGATTAGAAATAACTAAAACATCTTTATTGTTACCATATGCATTTAATACTCTTTTTACCCTTTCATCGGGTGTTAATGTTTCATCAGTATCTCTTGTCAAAGTAACATTAGCTCCAAGTTGCTTTAATCTATCAGCCATATATTTAGATATTTTAAGTGTTAAATCTTTTTCGATAATACCATTTCCAACAGCACCAGAATCAGTACCTCCATGTCCTGCATCAATAACTATATTTGCCATATTATCACTCCTAAATTATTATATTCGAATTAAAAAAAAGTGTACAACATAGTATTTACACTTCTTTTCAATTCATAAAAATATAACCCCAATTAACTTCTTATTGACAAATATTCAATTATGTTACCTTTCACGTTGATATAAATATACTCTATTTATTGCTTTTATATTTAATTAATTTCTTTTTTAAAGCATTTATAGCTATACTACGAGCACTAATTCTATTCTTTTCTTCAAAGGAAAGTTCTGCTAGAGTTAACCCATTTGGCAGTTCAAATATTTCATCAAATCCAAAGCCATTATTTCCTCTACATTCTGTAGAAATAAATCCATTCAGTACTCCTTCACCAACTATTTCTTTTTCTCCATCATAGTAAACTAGATTGCATACTACTTGAGCACTTCTATCTTCATATTTATTTACTTCATTGATTAAATACTCATTTCTCATTCTATCAGTAGCATCATCGCCTAAAAATCTATGTGTCATAACTCCAGGAAAACCATCTAAACAATTAATACATAATCCAGAATCATCAGCAATAGTTTCTTCATGAGAAATTTCATATATTTCTTTTGCTTTCTTCATTGCATTACCTAAAAATGAATCTTTATCTTCTTCAACATCGACATTTATGTTTTTATCTTTTAAAGAATATATCTTATAATCTGTTAATATTTTTCTTATTTCTTCTAATTTGCCTTTATTATTTGTTGCTAAAATCATAACCATACATCTCCTTTTAAAGGTTTAAATTTATATCTTTGACTTGGCCTATATCCGTTTTTTTCATTTGTGGTAGAATCAACTTTTTCACAATATTTAATAATTTTTTTTCTAAAATTAGACTTATCTACACTACAATCTTTTATTAATTCATATACAATTCTAACATCTTCTAAAGTGAAACTAGAACCCATAAACTTAAATATAATATCAGTACTATCAATATTATTTCTAATACGCTTATAACTTATTAATAAATTCATTAATGTTCTCTTAACTTGCTCATCTTTTATTTTTATATCATGTATATATTCAATATTATTGTTATCTTCTAATTCAATAGTTTTATATTCATATTCTTTATTATCTAAAATAATTAAGCTATTATCTTTAATTTCAAAATCTACAAGTTTATAATCTTCTTTTAATTCACTTATATTATCAATATTTGTCACACCTAAATAGATTATATCTATATCACTTTTATAATCCATAGTATATACTTGTTCTAAATGAAAAATATTGCTACCTATAATACTAGAAATGCTCTTTCTAACCTGCTTTTTTATCTCATTACCTTCAATGCTAATTGTTGGCAATTCATTATTGTTATTAACTAACACTTTTAATTTTTTTACGTCATTTTTTCTAATATTATCATTTTTTTCACTGTCTAATACGAATATACAACTTACTAGATTTATTTGCATAATCTAACAACTCCTTACTAATAGTATCCGAAATTTCTAAAAGAAAGCTAGCAAAGCTCTCAAAATTCAGATATTTAGTTTTCTCGGCTTTCTTTTGCTTTAAACATTCTATATTATATTTTAACTTTTCTTCTAAAATTTTGCAATCATACTGACTTAATATGTTTTCTAATTTATCAATATTTAATCCATATCTATCAACAAGTAGAAAGTTTAAATAATCATAATCTTTGTAAATAGTACCATCTAAGAATATATTTGTATTAGGATATAAAGACCCCAAATAATCACTTAAATAATACTTATCTAAAAGCAAGTGTGTAAGATAGCCAATATTTAAATCTTTACTAAAATCCAAGTTTTGTAAAAAATATTCTATATCAGGTACCATATAAACACCATTTTGTACTTTGTGGTGACTATCTTCCATATCTATAATATCAGGAAGTAGGTTTCCTTTTATAAATTCATCACTATTAATATTTAACCTTTTAGCTACTTCTTTAGCAACAATCATATGTGCACTAATATTTGGCATACTTATCAATTACCTTTTTAACTTTTACCAATTGTTTATTTACATCTAATCCTGTACAATCAACACAATGAAGCTTATCATGTAACATATTATTAGCTCGCATATATTCATATGTTTTTTTGTATAATTTGTTGTATTCATATGTATCTAAATCAAAATCTGATATATTGCCCCTTGAATATACCCTTCTTAATAATTCTTCTTTATCATTATTAATTAAGAACAGCAATAGATCATCATTATTTATTAAAAAGTCTTCATATTTTTTTGCTCTTTCTTCCATAGGAATTTCAAATAACATATTAACAGATATCACTTTAGATTCTCTATCCTTACATACTATACCTTCTTTTAATAATCCTTTAAGTGTTAATGATTTACCAACAGCATCTGTTCCTTCTATAATTATTCCTACCTTTTTTATAAATCCATTATATATTTCTTTATTTTGGTATCCATTTATATTTGTTACATCAACCAATCCTTTAGGTATTTTATATTCATCTAAATTGTCATTTGATACTTCGACCATAGTAAATTTATTAGGCGCTAAAAAATCATCAACATCAATTTGATAATTATTATCTATGTAAGTTCTTCTTCGCTTTTTTATACATTTTTTTGTTATGCATAAAATTTTGTTAAATTCTTTTTCATCAATTTTGTTTACAATAGTTATATTATTTACTTTAAGATTTTTTGTGTATTCATACCCATTTGATGTTATATATTTTCTATATTTATATTCTTTATAAAATGTTTGAATAATGTTAACATCCTCTATAATTTCTAATCTTTCTAAATAGTTATTTAAATATACTATGTTTGTAGAAATAAACTTTCTTTCTGTATTATTAATATTTCCATATTTCATTATCATTTTAAATCTCACCTAATTCATTTATGTAATTTATTATTTCTTCTTCATTATTTATAAATTTTATTTCTATATTTTTATTTAATTGTTTACAAGTTAATATTGGAAACCAATATTCTCCTTCTACTTTATAACTTGTCATTTTTGGATCACAAAATAAAACTATTTTCTTTTGCTTAAATGCAGCATATATAATTTCTGTTACTGAAGCAATTGCTGAATAATTAGTTAGATTAGCAACAACTAAATCGCACCTATCTATTTGATTTAATTCTTCACTTACTACATTTTCACAAACCGTTTTATTTTTATCTTGTTTTTCGTAGTAGAATCCACCAATATACATAACATTTTTATTTTTTTCAATAATTACACCATCAGATGCATAAACGGTATCTTTAACATTTCCAACAATTTTACTTCTCATATCGTCTTTTAACATTTCTAATACATTTTTTTCATTAATCATTTCATGTCTAACTTTATATGTTCCTGAATAAAATAGTTTAATCATATTTATTATTGTCCTTTCATAATTTTATTCCAATTTATATAAGATCCAATTGCCATAAATGTCCAAATGATATTTAGTGCAAATAAGTATAATGCTTGATTGGGAAGAATAAAATATTCTACAGCATAGAAAATATCATTAACAAACCAAATTATCCAAGTATCAATTTTTTTCTTCATCATATAAAAAGTTGCAATTAAACTAGATATTGTTGTAAATGAATCAAGTACCGGCAACGGATCATTTGTTTTTTTAAGAACTGTACTTAAAATAATTGTTCCTAAAGCAATTAACAAAATATAAATTATTCTTTCCTTTGTACTTGCTTTAGTTATTTTATTTGATTCTTTGCTATTATTCCAAAGTATAAATCCTATTACCCCCATAACTAAGTAAATACTATTATTAGCTATATCTCCATACAAGTGATTTAAAGCAGAAAATATTATTAAAAATATCATCTGTAAAATATAAAATATCCAGTTACTCCTTTTATTGAGCATTACCAACACCCCTTGAATTAAACCAAATACTGTAGCTCCTATTTCAAAAAACATAAATAATCACCTCTTACATATAGTATGTTACACCATATGTAATACATTGTCAATATGTTTATGGTACTTTTTACCATATGTATAAGATTTTATATCATAAGTATAAACTTTATAGAATAGTAAATTCAAATAAAAAAGTGTACAATATAATATTTACACTTTTTCTTAATTAATAAAAATATAATTACAATTTACTTTCTGTTGACAAATATTCAATTATATTACCTTTTGCATTGCATTTAAGGTATTAATCATTAATTATTTTACGATAAAATAATTAATAATCTATAGTAACTAATTCATATCTACAATATCTCTCCAATTATCTGGAAATCCTATTTTATTTAGTAATTTATTAGTTGGAATAATATTTGTTTTACCATCTAAAATATCAAATTCATAACTTATTTCATTCATCATGTCTCTAAATTCATCAGTTGTCAGCATCTGTTTAAATATAATAATTACTGCAAACATATCATCTTTTCCATAAATATACTCATCGTCTTTTTTCTCAATTTTTAACAAACTGTGATAAACAGTATCAGGTATTGATCTTTGTGTCTTATGTTCATATAAAATATCCTCGTGAGCGCATAAATTTCTATAATTAGATAAAATGTGCAAATATGTTGAGAACGTTATTGGATCTAAATTATATAAATCAGATATCATTTTTTGATCTTTAGTCTTTAATATATCATAATATTCTGATACTAATCCAAATGATAAAACCTTAACAAGAATCCACATAGGAACATAACCATAATTAGTTATATAATGGTAAGTTGCAGTATGTTTAGATCCATTAATTTTAATTTGTCTACTAATTTTATTAAGCACATCATGAACTTGTCTAACATCCATAGGATCATTTGTATAATTTTTAGGCAATAAATACTCTTTTTCATTAATACCATAGTTTTGCGATAACTGATAACTAATTATTGATTTTAAGTTATTCTCAATTACCAACAAATTTTTAAAAAATATATTACGCATTTTTCTGTCAAATATAAACATACCATGTAATTCTTCAAATGTTGTACCCTTTATAAACTTATCTTTTGAAGATTCAAAAAAATGTCTATATCCACTTAAGAAGAAATAATTCTCCCTAAGCAAAATATTTTTTGCTTTTTCTACATCAAAAATAATTAGTCCCCTATTTTTTAATATTTCAATTTGTTCATCTAATGTTCTAAATACTTTTCTCATGTTATCACCATATCAAGTATAACATATTATAAGAAAAAAAAGAACAAAATAGTTCTTTAATATTCATAAATTCCTAATATTTTTTCTTCATCAAGTTCACTTAATTCATCTACTATCCATTTATTATTTTCATCTTTTGTTAAATTAAAATAAATAGTATATTTAACTTTATCAGTATTATTTTTCATTTTATCTAATTTATAATCTGTAAATTTTTCTAAATTTATTGTGTTGTCTTTATTGGTAAATTCATTCATATTATTATTTAAATAATTATCACTAAATTTAATTACTTTATAGTAATCATATACTGTAATTTCAACTTCTACCATTGCATTATCACCGTTGACAGTTTCGTCTTTTATTGAATATACCATATTCTGAAAGTTCTTTTTCATTATATCTTTATACATGCTTTTTTGATTGCTATTGAATAATTGCTCCTTTTCTACAACCAAATTCAAATCATTTAATACATCATCGGTTAATTTTTGATAATTATTTAAATAACTTTCCACTTTTTTTATAGGAGTATTATCTATATCATTAATATTTAAACTACATCCACTAATTATAATTAAAGTAAGTATAATAATAAATATCTTTTTCATTTTTCCTCCACTATTATTTTGATTAAATATTTATTATTTATACACATTTTTTTATAAAAAAACATAACTTTAGTTATGCATTTTTTATTTTATTTATATAATTATTAACTTTCATTGGCCATTCCTTAGATTCAGCATACTTAGGTCCCATAGTCTCAGGAGTAGTTAGACCATAACTATAATAATTTCTATTTAAATTATCTATAAACGCTTTAATTCCATCATCAAGTGATGGGAAAGAAGCATAAGCTCCACAACCAGATCCTTTCATTCCACCAACATTATAACAAGTGTTTACCATTCTACTACAAGATGAATTACATCCTGTTTCAAGCAGAATAATCGCAGTTGCAAGATAAGGATCTACACCAACCTCTAAAGCATAAGTTGCGATTAAATTACCTTTACCAGACATAGTTGAATGTAATACTCTATCTAATTTCATAGACAACTCTTCAATAGTCATATTGTCATATACAATAACAGGTCTTGAATCAATATATTCTTGTATTTCACTATTTTTATAATCATCTAAAGCATCTTCACTATCAACTAAAACATTGGCTGCTGCAAGCGTATCTTTAGCCTTAACATCTACCTTTGTGTTACCTTTTATTACTAAAACTAAAACTATTACAATAACATCAAGAATAGTTAGTATTATTCCAAACTTCTTATTAAACTTCACAAATCCACCTCAATTTAAAATTAAGTATAGATTCATGTTACCATCTTGTATATAACTTGTCAAATTAATCATTTATTAAAAATAGTAGATAGTATATAATTAATATTTATTTAGACAAGTTTTCTTTTTTTAACTTCTTTACAAATCGAGCTACATTTTCATTTATCTCCGGTGTTTTAAACTCTTCAGCTTTAAATATTACATAATCATTTAAATTTAATTTTTTATCTTTTAATTCATGACTTAAAAGTAGATAATTATCACCATTTAAGTCAATTATACTCCCTGTATTACCATCAAATTCAACTATTTTTCCATAATTCATAATTACTCCTTTATTTTGTTATAAATTCATCGTTTATAACTGATTTTATATTTTTTTTACCCAGATAATAAAAATCATAAGGAAATCTATTAATAACATAATTAATTATTTGTTTTTTTATCGTACTCAATGAACTAGAAGGAATATTGCTTTTTTCAATTAATAGAATCTCATTTTCAATAGCAGTCTTGATTATTTGCTTTTGAAATTCTTCCTCCCTAAATTCACTTTTTCCTTCTTTTTCTATAAATAAACTTGCTCTATATAAATTTCTATCAATATTTATTAAAGCTTGCTTTAAAACATAATTATTATTTATAGCTTCAATAATATTATTATTAAACTTTAAGTATTCCCCTTCATCATAATGTGGATCAGGCAGTGGAATACTGCTTAACATTGATTGTGCTAAAGATGCATCAGTAATTTCATCATCTCTAATCTTTTTATAAAAAAACTTAGATGGAACACTATCTACATAGGTTACATTAGCATACTCCTTTGCAATTTGTTTTAGTTTTCTATTCAAAATATCAGTTAAATGAATTCCTAACCAATTAGGTGCTCCACACAAATAAACTTGAGTATTTTTTCCACTAATACGATTTTGATTATGAATATATTTTAAAATTGCTTCTAATGATTTTAAATCCCTTTTCACACCATAAACAAGTTTATTTTTTATTTTTCCTCCCCTTGTTACGTTGTCTAAAAATGATCCTGTACAACCATTGTATATAACTATATTAGCTAAATTTTCATCATCTTTAGTAATAATATCATTTAATCCTTTATCATCATCAACTTTTAAAGGATAATACTCATTAATTTCATCATCAGTTATACCAGGTGAAACCATAGAAGTAACACCACCACTATAGTCTCTTCTTACCATATTATTCATTTCTGATTCTTTTATATTAGAAATAAGCCAATCATATATATGCTCGTCACCATTATTTTGAGCACGAGCAAAACTATGTCTTTCTAACTTAATATTATGTTTATTTAATAAAATATCTAAACTTTCATTTCTCATTAACAAAGGTTTTATTTTTCTAGTCATTGAATAGCCTGCTCCAATAGAATTTCCAAGACTGGTCATAATAACATTTTTTATTCCAAGATTACTAAATATACCAGCTAATCTGTTATTTTCTTCATTTTGTATTTCTAAAATTTTCTTTTCTTGCACTATTATCACCTCTTATATAATTGTCTATTTGGCCTATAATTTTCTTAACTATTAACTCATTACCAATCTTATTTGGATGATAATCATAGTTTGCACAATAGTTTATTATAAAATAACAATTAATATAATGTACATTTTCATATTTAAATTTTAACACAAAAAAATAAATAATTATATATATTTATTTTTTATTTACATTATTTTACTAATTTACTTATAAAATTAGCTATTTTTTCAGATGAAGATGTTAAAAATTGTAAAAAGTCCATTTGATTATTACTATTAGGGTTATCTGATATGCTTCTAACAACTATAAAATCAATGTCGGATAAGTAACATACTTGTGCGATAGCAGCACCTTCCATTTCTACTGCATCACAATCAAATTTATTTTCTAACATTCTAGAATAATCTATATCTGTTACAAATATATCACCGGATGCAATTACACCTTTTTTTATTCCAAATTTAACACATTCATTAACTAACTTTTTCGATGCTTCAATATATACTCCAATATCAGGAATATAACCTAGTTCGTGATTAAATTTAGTTAAATCAAAATCATGTTGAACTAGCCTTTCTGCAACTATTAAATCACCAATTTTAGTATCCTTCAAGCCTCCTGCAACACCAACATTAATAACATAATCTAGTTTATAATTATCAATTAAAATTTGTGCAGTACGAGAAGCATTAACCTTGCCTATTCCACATTTTACTATAACAACATCTCTATTATTAATATTTCCTTCTAAAAATTTTATACCATATAATTCATTTTCTTTATTTAATTTAAATATTTTTAATAATGCATCTAATTCTTCATCCATTGCAACAATAATACCAATCATAATACCTCCAATGTACTTATTATATACATATTTTATTTATTTTTACAATAAAAAATTAATACTTTAATTATAATAAAAGCCTATACACATATTAACTAGTAACATATTATAAAACGAGGAGGATGTTATGAATAACTATTTTGATATAGATAATAAATTTTTTAATAAAGATATTAATAAACAAAACATAGATTTATATGACCCATATGAGGGATTTATTAGAGGAAATATGTATAAAGAATTATATGACCCTTATAAAATTAGCTCTCCATATGAAATAAAACCAATGAATGAACAAGCTGAAATGTTAACTTATATTGATGCTTTATGTTTTGCTTGTATTGATTTAGGACTTTATTTAGATGTATTTCCAAATAATAAAGATATTATTAATTTATTTAATAAATATAATAGACAAAAAAACAGTTTAATGGATAAATATCAAGAAAAATTTGGTCCATTAACACTTGATAGTGATGCATTAAATGCATATCCGTGGGCTTGGAATGAAAGGCCATGGCCATGGGATAATAATTAGAGGTAAATATGTGGATATATGAAAAAAAACTGGAATATCCAGTTAATATAAAAAACAAAGATTTAAAGATGGCAAAATTACTACTAGATCAATATGGCGGTGCGGATGGTGAATATGCAGCAGCTATGAGATATTTAAATCAAAGGTATTCTATGCCAGATGAAAAAGGATTTGCACTTTTAAATGATATAGGAACAGAAGAGCTTGCTCACGTTGAAATGATTGCAACAATGGTTACTCAACTTATGAAAGGTGCAACTACTAAGGAATTAGAAAATGCAGGTCTTACTCCAAATTATGTATATAGCGATCACGCAATATTTCCATTAAATGCAAACGGTGTACCATTTAGTAGTGCATATATTGAAACTAAAGGAGACTATAGAGCAGATTTAGAAAGTGATATGGCAGCAGAACAAAGAGCACGTGCAACATATGAATATTTAATGAATCTAACTAATGATCCAGATTTACTTGCTCCACTTTCATTTTTAAGACAAAGAGAAGTAGTTCACTACCAAAGATTTAAAGAATTAAGAGATTATTATTTAGAAAAATATGGTAAAAGTTACAAAACAAAATAAAAGCTTGTGGCTAATTAGCAACACAAGCTTTTAAATTAGAATCATATGAATAATTATCAGGGCAACATACCATTCCAGCCTTTTCATAATGATAATTATCCTTACATACTGAAACTTTCTCAATACTATTTTTTATACATTTTCCATTACTTAAAGTATAATCTTTAGGACAAGTTAATTCTTCACTACACTTTTTAATGCCATCTTCATCAATTAATTCTCCCTCACATACAGCTTCCTCTACTTCTACATCATCTGTTTCAATTAAACAAATGCCATTTTCAGGATTTTTACACTTAGGATATTCATATTCCTTTGTATCTTTTTTTATTTCATTTTTTTCTTCTTTCTTTTCTTCTTTATTTTCTTCTTTTTCCTTCTTTTCTTGATTAACATTTTCATTTGTCTTTGTAGTAGTTACAGTATTTATCGGTCCATCATATGTATAAGATGAAGATAATGTTTTACCTGCAATTACATCATCAATTAAATTTTTTGCTTGTTCTAGTGACCCTGTTACAGGTAACATTACATAAAGTTGTAAATTACCTCCACTATATGTATATTCCCTGCTATCTACTCCCTCTAAATTATAAGTAGATACATTCCAACTTGCCATATCATTAAGCTGCATCTTTAAAAGAGATGTAATTTTATTTTGACTCATATTTGTCTGAAATTTTCCTTCAAGCGATTTCAATAAAGAACTATATTTTGTTATTATTTTTTTACTACATACTTTTTTTATAATAGCTGAAATTACTGCCTGTTGATCTTTACCACGTTGTCTATCTCCTGCTGCAAATGCTTTCCTTTCACGGGCAAACGATAATGCCTGCTCTCCATTCATTAAATTATTACCCTGTGTATAATGCATTCCATCAATGGATGTAAATGTATAATCAGAATAAACAGTTATTCCATCAAGTGCATTTACAATATCAATTAATGAAGTAAAATTAACCTTAACATAATAATTTATTTCTACATCAAGTAAATCTTCAATAGTTGAAATTGACATATCAACACCATACATCCCAGCATGTGTTAACTTATCTTTATTTCCTCTAACTCCATGTAACTGAACATAATAATCTCTAGGAATACTTGTAAGTAAAACCTGTTTTGTTTCTGGGTTTACTGTTATAAGCATATTTACATCACTTCTAGATACAGAAGAAATTTTTCCATATGTATCAATTCCACTTACATAAATTGTAAATGGTTTAGATGTTACATCTACATCTTTTGCCTTAGCTTTCGATTTAATTTTAATAGAGAACTTATATATTACTTTTGTCTTAGAATCAAAATCAATGTTTTCCTCTTTTATCATAGACAAAATAGAATCTTCAATTACAATTACTTTTATCTTATCATTAAGTAAATCAGATGCAATTGATGTAGAATCATTATATTTTTTAAATGTTACATCTACTTTCTTTAAAATCTTTTTATTTGCATCAGCAGCTCCATTAGAATTACTATAATATCCAACATCAAGCGAATCAATATCTTCTATTTTTTCATACTTACTATCTTTAAGTACAATCACTGAATAATTTTCTAATTTATAATTTACATTCTTAATCTTTGATAAAAATCCTAATGTATGCAATATATAATAAGATGCAAAACAAATAATACCTATTACAATAATTGATAAAAAACTTATAAATATCCTTAATCCTTTTTTAGCTTTTCTCCGCATTAAAAATGAAGAAAATAAAATGTTTATAAATCCTAAAGCTATAACAATTGCATAATAATATTTATTAGGAAGTATATTTACCTTATATAAAATATATGAAATAAATATTGAAGCAATCATTAATAATAATGCTAATATTTTAAAAAAACTTATTTTTCTTTTTCTTGTTTTATTTTTCTTTCTCATAGTATCACAGCTTAATTATAACAAATTATATATTATGTGTAAACAAATTCACATATTTTTCACATTTCTAATTCTTTTATATTCACGATTAAAATAATCATCTGTCATGCCAGCAATAAAATCAATCACCATTCTTGCATTCGTATTTTTATGATAATTTTTATTCTTATAATCTAAGTATACACTATAAATTGGCGAATCTAAATTATTATTATTTAAATCATTAAGATATGTATTAAAAAGAAGTCTAAACATCTTTTCATAATTTTTAATTTGCTCTTTGGAATTTGCTTTTAAATATATATTTTCATAATTAAATTTTTTTAAATCAACAATAGCTTTATATATTTCACTAGACATAGTTATATAATGTTTATTATAACTATTATTAATTATATCCAATATAACATTATTAACAAGTTCCCTATTATTTCTACCTAAGTATTTAGTAATATGCTTAGGAATTTTATCTCTACTTATTACACCTACTCTTAGTGCATCTTCTATATCTCTTCCAATATAGCCTACTATATCACTAATTCTAACAACGCACCCTTCTAATGTCATTGGGCGCATTTTAGAAATAATACTTTTATCTTTATATGAATCTTCATATTCTTTAATAAATTCATCAACACTCTTTTTTTTAGGTTCATATAAGCCTAATGGTATCTCACCATTATGACACATAATTGCATCTAACACTTGAACAGTCATATTTCTTCCTTGTCCTTTATTTTCAATATTCATAAGTGTTCTTACGCTCTGAATATTATGATTAAAAAATCCTTCATTATTTTCTAAGCTAATTTTATTTAATATAGCCTCTCCCACATGTCCATAAGGAACATGTCCTAAATCATGTCCCAAGGAAGCAGCTTCAATTAAATCTTCATTTAAATTAAGAGCTCTACCTATTGTTCTTGCAATCTTACTTACAAGTTGTACGTGAGTCATACGCTTACTAATATTAGTATTCTCATTATTACTAAACACTTGCGTTTTGTCTAAATATCTTGTATATGAAAGTGAATATATAATTCTATCTATATCTCTAAAAAACGGAGGCCTAATATCATTTTCCTCTTTTCTTATTCTTATTGCATCACTATTTTTACAAGCATATTTAGACAAATTCTTTTCAAATTTATTCATATTATCAATAATACTCATTTAAATACCTCCCTAAATTAAATAACTATTATTTTATTTTTGAATTCAAATCTATCTTACTTTCTACTTTCATTGTTTTTAAATTTAGGCAAATTCTTTTACCATCATAATTATACTTTACTTTATCACTTGGAAAAAATCTTAAAACATTACTAACATAATTTCCATCTACATATTTACTTTCTTTCCAATCAGGTAAGTATTTCCAAGGGTTTTCATGAGCATCCTTCATATATTCTACCCATTTGTAGTTTGTATAATCATCTTTTATATCATCAGAATTACCATACGCACTTGTTAAAACCAAATCAGTCATTCCAGGACCATAGTTATGTGACTGTATAGCTAAATACATTACCATTATTATAATTCAAACTATTTTGAAAAATCATACAGCCAATTTTAATATTCTTAATAATATCACAAGCTTCATCCATTGTAATATATTCTGTATCTATCTGTCCGGTTTTATAATTATAAGCTCTAATCTCCTCCCCAGATGGACTTTCTAATTGCATAAGTCCTACTCCATATCCAGACTCTAGGAATACAAGCCTTATGGTTTAAAGATGATTCTTGCATAGCAATAGCACACATTAAATTAGCATCTACATCATACATATCAGCATATTCATAAAAATACCTCCCAAGTGGTCCATATAAACAATCATTTACTTCTCTAACACTTAAAGAACCAACTTTAAACGGATCAATTATTGGATTATTTACGTTAGTATTAATATTTTTATTTTTTTTATTATCTTCATCAATAGTCACAACTATCTTTGTTTCATCCTCTTCTACATTAGTTTTAGCAATATTAATTCCACATAAAACTAAAATACCAATTCCTGTAAGAGCGAGTGCTCTCTTTTTAAAAGTTCTTACCTTCTTTACTTTTCTATTATTATATTTATTATTTTTATATACTTTTATTATATTATCATTCTTTTTTTAAAGCATGTAAATATTCAATAGTTGTCTTCTTTCCTACTTCTTTATTTTTACTAGCCTTATATCTTTTATGATTAGTCTCATATCTTTTATACTTACCATATTTACTCATAATTTCTTCTATTTCTTTAAAACTCATAATTCCTTCATCATTATAACTTAAAAATATATATTTAAATTTAGCATTAGCAATCAAATCTTCAAAAGCCTTAGCTACTTCATTTTTTTTATTATATTTTGATGAGATACTCTCTTTTCTAATTCCAGTTTTTCCTTTAATAATAGGATTATCTCCATAAGCTATTGTTTCAAGTATGTGATAATTAGAACTATATCTTCTAGAGTTATATGGAGGATCTAAATATAAAATATCTCCCTTTATTTCTTTTATTAACTCATTAGAATCCTCAATAAAAACTTTAGATTTAGTATTTTTATTTATAACTATTTCAAGCGGTTTAATCTCTATAGTTTTTTGCGCACTCTTTTTTATATTCTTTAAAAAAGCTTCATATACTGATGCAGTATTTGCTACCTTATCTGCAGCTTCAATTAAACAAACAAGTAAATAATAATATTCATTTTTATCAATATATTCTTTTTTATACCACTTTTCTATTTGATCTCTCATTGAATCAATTTTAATAGCATTCTCTATAGTAAAATAGTTTCTTTCATATTTATCGTTAATAGTTCCAATACTAGTATAATTATTATAAATAAACCCTTGATAATTATTAAGTTTATTTAAATATATAAATACATCCTGTATTCCTTTTAATTTTAGCTTAGAAAATAATAAGTTATTGTTATTCTCTAAATAATGTTTATTTAAAACAAAACTATAAAACTGTGTATCATTAGCAATTATATCATAACCAAGTTTTTTAAACCTTTTTCCAACAACTCCAGTTCCTGCAAATATGTCACAAAATACTTTACCTTCTTTATTTGTAAAATCAATAATAGATTCTTCTAAAAAATTAATTATTGAATGTTTAGAGCCTATGTAATTCATCTTAATACCAACTTTCCTATATACAATTATACACTAATTAATATAAAAAAAAAAGCTAATTACTTAGCTTAAAATATACCATTTTCAGTTAATTTATAATATGGACATAACTTAGTTTTATAAGGCATAACTCTTTGAGCTAAAATAATTGCTTCAAACATTTTTAATGTTTTTAACTCAGATACCGATACTAGCGGCAACATTTTACCATCGCTACTTTTACTACCACACATCTTACTAACTTCTTCAAGTGTTTCAATATCAGATGATAATAAATATATAATATTATTAAAACATGCCTTTAATAAATTTGCTTGTTCCTTACCATATATATTATTAATCTCATTAAAACCACCTACTGTAATAGTAAACTTCATTCCAAAAGATTTTGAATTATTAATAATATTTACAATATTTTTTATATAATTCATATTATAAAAATCATCTAATATAATATTGTATTTAAGTGTGCTTTTAAAAATCCTTTTTACATACGCAAATTGACTTACAAAAAGTGATATTAATCTTTCAGATACTGTAGTTACTCCTGGTATTAAATAAACAATAGTTTTGCTATTTAATAATTTATCATAATCAAAATTGGCATCTGATAACATATTTTTTAAATCTATTTTACTAAAAAACGATTTAATTTTCTGATTAAATACAGAAATAATACTTCCTCTTGTTTCATTTGGTGCATTTAATATTCCAACTAAATTTATATATGACGGATCTTTTTTATCTAAAGAATTAATAAATTCACTACTATTTTCATCAATCTTATTTTCTATATCTTGTAACGCATCAAAAGTTAAATCAATATTATTTTCAAGCGCATATAATACAAGTCCCGAAAAAAAGTTTACAGCAGAATTTTCCCAAAACGGATCATTAGTATTATCTGTTCTTTCTCTAATTAAAGAAAATCCTAAATTTTCAATTGCTTCTTGCGCTAGATCATAATCTTTATTTTTATATAATTTAGTAATTAAAGAAAATGGGTTCCACCTATCCCCATTACGTGGATTATCAAAGTTTAAAACTAAATTAGTATAACCATTCTTCTCAAACTCGTCATGCATATTTTTATATATATCACCACCTAAATCAGTTACAATTACAGATTCGGTTGCTAAAAGTGATGTTTTTAATAATGGCAAAGTTACTGCTTGTGTCTTACCACTTCCACCCTCTCCAATAATTAAATTATTGTTAAACTTTTTATCAATATAAATATTCTCATCATCATAGCACATATAAACACCTGAATTATTAATTTTAGAATTCTTGTTAACCGGTATTAATGGTACATACTTTTTCATATTTTCTGTAGTTTCAAAATGTGATTCTAACATATTATCTCTCCTTTCACACTCAGTATATACTAGATATTAATATTACATTTAAACAATAGTGGTATATTGACTCTAACAAATATATAATGTATATTATAATTGGTGATAATATGTTTTCAAATGAACTTATTTGTAACATTTTAATTTATATAAATGATAATTTAAAACATAAAATATCTATTCAAACATTAGAAGAAAAATTTTATTATAATAGATATTACATAATGAAATTATTTAAAAAAGAAATAGGTTTAACGATTACAGATTATATTAATTCACTTAAAATATATAACACAATTAAATCTATAGAAACAAGCAATAACAATATGTTAAATATCGCACTAATAAGTGGTTTTAATTCGTTAGAATATTTTTCAGAAATGTGCAAAAAAATAACAGGAGTAAATCCAACAATTATAAAAAAATATTTATATAATAAAAATAATATAGATGAAGATACAAAAATAAAAATAACAAATTCAATAAATAAACTATATAACATTTCAAACATAAAAAAAGATTATCTTTCAAAAAGAAAAATTAAAGATAATCCTATAAAAAAACTTACAATATTTAAATAATCTATCTTGTAATTAATGCAGGCAGATCATTATATTTACTAACATACTGCTTATATGCACCACTACAAGAGCATACCTCTACATCATCTAAATTAGACTTTTTATATTTATTCTCTCCTGTTTCATTACTTGACTCATAATATACCTTAAAGCCAATATCTCTACCACACTTTTCACATTTAATATTTACATCTTCAATAATTCTTTTGTTCATACTATACCTCACTATCCTATACAACAATAGTATATCACAGCAAGATAAAAATTGTAAATAATTATTAATAATAATTTTAATAATAAAAATTTATATAGGGTATACTTTTTTGGAATACCTTATATATATCAGTAACTACCTCTATATTACACAATATAAAACAAAACCCAGTAATTTAAATATTACTGGGTTTCATAATTTCTCTTTATCCATTAAAATATATATTTATAAGCTTCACTTTCGCTACGCAGACGTGAAGCTACGGCAGACAAGCTGCCTTTTACAATAATTTGTTTCCAAATTATTGCATTTCATATTGTTCTAAATATTGTACTTGTTTAAATCTAGTTTATTCCTAGCACGAGACCTTCTTGATAACCTAGATGGCAGATTTCAAGAGATTTATAACTGGGCGAACAGACCCGTAGCTGTAGTTGCCGTAGCGCACGTTGTTGTTGTTAAGCCCGCCATCACCAATAACATACCAGGCACGGTCAGTGCTATCTGCTACCCCACTCATTGTCCAATATCCAGCGTTATTTCCTGAATTCCATACCCAGTTTGGTGTATCACCATTACTTGATGGCATTATTGTTCCACTTGATGCTTTTTCATATCCTAGCTCATCTGTTAATTCATCATATGTTATCATTCTTGCTTTATATCCATCTATTTCTTTTAAATCACTTGAGGTTGTTTTATCTAACGCCCAAGCATCTACTACATATTTTATATCACTATCTGCATAATTATTATTACATCCAGTAGTTACCCAATTGTTATTACTATCATATCCACAAGTTTCACTTGAGTAGAATGCTAAATAGCCTGCACTATTATAATCATATGCTTTTTGGTAATATGATGCATTTGTATTAGAAGTTACATGCATATTTACATGGTTATTTGCTGTTCCTACTCCTCCATATGTATTAACCTCAGTTGCAGTCAACGGAGTATCTAATAATAATGTAACATAATCTTGACTTGTTCCACTATCTTTTATTACGTGGAAATTCATTCCATTATATGTTACTGTATCTCCTTTTTGATATACATCATATACGATAGACTCTTCACTACCATATGTATAATCTACACTTCTTCCTGCTACAGTACATCCAGCTAGATATACTGAAGAATCAGAATTAAGCTTAGATGTTGAACATACTACTTCATCTCCTGTATATTCTATCGTTAGCTCTTCTATACTTGTTGGGAACTTTCCGTTATCTAGTAAATATGTAGCTATTGCATACTCAACACTTCTTCCGTATGCATCAATACTTCTTTTATCCGCTGAAATTCTAGCTTTTCTTATAATATTCATAACTAGTGGTGTTACTATTAATGCAAGAATTGCTAGTATTACTAGAACTGCTATTAGTTCTATTAATGTGAATCCTTTTCTTTTATTCTTATTCATAAAATCTACCATCCTTTCAAAATAAAAATTTGAATAAAAGAGAAATTATAAAACAAAACTGTACTGTTTTATTTTACAAAATAATTTTATCACATTATTTATTATAATTCTAGTATCAGTAACTACCTTTATATTACAAAAAATAACTGATGTAAATCAGTTAATAATATATTCTAAAAAAGCTATTAGAAAATCTATAAAACATTAAAGTAAAGAAAAAACCTTGTTATACAAGGTTTATAAACTAAATGGTCGGGAAAACAGGAGAAAATATAAAATAATTTGATATTACATAACCTACAGAAAATAGTAGGTTTTTTACGTTTCATTACTACTCATTTCTGCTTAAAACGCTTAAAGAAAGAATTTTTAAGGGGCTAGATAAGGGCTGGAGAGGAGTAATTTATGGCAGTATTTAGAATTAATAAAACAAAGAACTATACAGTGATGTCTAACTATCATTTAAGAGATAAAAAATTATCATTAAAGACTAAAGGATTACTATCAATGATGTTAAGTTTACCTGATGATTGGATATATTCTGTTAATGGATTAGTTGGAATGTGCAAAGAAGGAAAGAAAGCTATACAATCAACATTAAAAGAATTAGAAGATAATTGTTATTTAATAAGAGAAAAAACACATGATGAAAAAGGTAGAATCAATTATCAATATGATATTTATGAAACACCACAATACCCTAAAGGGTTCACGGATAAAGGGTGTACCGATAACAAATCACTACTAAATACTAATATACAAAGCAATAATAACAAAGATAAAATAGATAAAACTATTCACCATAGTTTAACATTAGAATTAGTTAGAAAAGGCTTTATAAAAGATACTGATATTAATTTAACAAATTATGATAATATATTTACTGAGTTATTAAAAGAATATAATTATACACAAATAATAACAGTAATTAATTATATTATTAGACATTATAAATTAAATAATAAATTGGATGAATATGGTAAGGTAATCGAAAATCAATATAGTTATTTTAAACATTCTATTTACAATAATTTAGAATTAATTAATCAAGATATTGATTTAGAATATTAGCATATGCTTATTATAAGAAGAATTCGTTTCTTCTTTTTAAATTCTAAAAAAACCTTAATTTTCATATTAGAAAATTAAGGAATAATTGACTTAGGGCTTCAAAAGTTTCCTAAATACCAATTACTATTATTATATTCAAATTATAAATAATTATTCACATGGGAAACCCATAATCTTTAAAATAATTCTTATATCTATAACATTTAACTTTTTATCTAATTTATTTATTTCTTTATTAATTTGATTTATAAATTGTTTCTTCCTTTTTTTATCTAATAACAATTCCATACATTTCATAATCATATAAAGATTAGTTGTTTTATTAGCACTATTATATGATGTATCTATTGATTTAAAACTAATAAAGAATTTACTATGAAATGTATATAATCTATTATTGTGAGCACAGAAATTACGAACTAAAGTAATATTTAGAAGTATTTGTTTTAGTAATTTATCAGATATTTTAAAATATTTACTAACCTTTTGTCTATCTTCTTGTTTTAATATTCCATAATATCTACTTATCTGTCCTATTGTCATTATTTTAACTAATACAAAAGGCGGGATAAAACCATATGTATCTTTATAATGTGTTATTGCAGCATGTTTACCATAGTTTTTACTTATTTCATCATCTATTTTTAATATCATTTCATCTATAACATCTTGATTTATTTTTTGATTGAAACAATTATATGTTAAATAATCTTTAATGCCATATTTCTCTGATACAGTATTAGCTATAAGAGCTTTAACAACTTGTTCTATTTCCAATATATATTTTAAAAATATATTCTTTAAACTCTTATCAAAATCATATAGGGCATATATTTCTTCAAATGTAACATCATCAATATACTTATTATCTTCTTTAAATACTTCTTTATAAGTGTTTACAATACAATAATACGTATATCTTTCTATTTTATCTAAAGCTACTTTCTTATTTTTAACACTAACACCTTTAGATATTAAATATTCTAATAATTCTTCATTGCTTTTATATTCCTTCATTTTTATGCCCCCATATATAAAATTGACTCAGGGCTTCGAAAGTTTCCTGAGTACCAATTAAATATAATTATACACTATTTTGACCAAATGTCAAATCATTTTTCAAAAAATTTTTAAGAAATGATACAATAAATCTAGTCTCCATAAATTATAGATTTTATTTATTATCTTTTATCATCAAGACTTTTTGTATTGATTCTTTTTGTCCCTTATTAATACCGCATTCAACAGAAATTTTTCTATTACTTAACATTCCATACACTTTCAATAATTCATATAATTGTTCAATTATAGTTTCATTAAATATATTAGGCTTATTAATAGTATCTAGTAAACCAATTATATTTGTTAAAGCATCATAAATATTAGAATTCTTTTCTATTTCATCACAAATAAATCTTATATTTTGTTCTATGTCATAATTGATCTTTCGTTCAATATTGTAAATATTTGTATTACAATTATCTTCTTGTTCATCTAGAGTTTTAGTTGTATCATTAGAATACAGACCATTTTTATAATCATTAAGAAAAGGCATTTCGCTTTTAATATATTTAATAATTAATTTTATTTCTTGATAAGGCAACTTATCCCATTTGCCATATTCATAAAAATTGTCAATGTTCCCAACATAAAACTTTTGGGGGTCATAACTCATATATTCGTTACACATTCTTTCAATATAATCTAGATTATCACTAACAAATTCAAGATTAAATTGATTTTCTTTCAGCGTTTCTGTATCATCATTAAGAAAAGCTTTTAGACAATATATTATGTTATCTATATATGTTGTTAAGTGCTCAACTTCTATTGATCTATATGTTGTATCTTCCAAATACCAATCAGGATCACAAATTTCTCCATTTTCAAATAATCTTTCAAATTCTATTATTTTTTCTAAAAATGCTGATTTATTTTTTTTAAAACAAAGCTGATTTTTTTTGTTTTTTATTTCAATTTTAAATTTTTCAGTTTCAATTAATTCTCGCTTTTTGATAAAATGTTTTAAATTATTATTTTCAATCTCCAATATATTATTTTTAAATATCTTCAAACTTTCTATTGTGAATTCAGGTACATCTAATTTATATATTTCAGATAAGTGATTAATATAATGAAAATCAAGAGATTTATTAATATCTAAATCAAATTTAGTGACTCCATTTTCACTACCTTTAATATATTTATTGTCTATCAAATCTATATATTTAGACACTTTTTTTACAATTTCATCTTTTATTATTAATAGTATCTGTTCTATTATTTGATTTTCATCAATTAGTTCAGGGATAGATTGTTTAATATCATTTGTACAAGATTCATTAAATAAAATTAATTTCTCCGAAAGACTTAATTTTTCATAAAAGTATTCTAAAGGATTAATCGTAACATAAATATTTTTTGGAAAAAAATCGTCAGATTTATAGCCCTGATAGTTAGTAAAATCTAAATACTTACATAAAATTGTTCCATCTATTGATTGAATATTCTTAAAAATATTTGGATTATGACATTTACAAGTGCTAGCATATCCCTCTCTATTTAAAGCTGGTGCAACTTCTTCCCAAGTTAAATATTCTAATTTTGAAAAATCAATTTCTTTTTTTGTCATATTCTCTAAAAGAGTTAAAAAATGAGCTTTGCTTATCATATTAGATAATTTGATGACAGGTTCATTATATATTCCTAATTCCATTTTTTCTTCTTCTGTCTCAATATAATAACTTATTGTTTCATATGAATACCCCAAATTTTCTAAAGACAATACTAAATCAGGATTGGAAATTTTTTCTTTAAATAATTCTTTAATATTTGCAGATACAGCTTGCGTACTATCACTAGTATTTTTTTTAATAGGTTCAAAATTTACTTTTTGTTTATAAACTTTATTTGTTAAATCTTCTAAATTCATGCTTACAGTAAATTGTTTTTTTATCCTATTGTTTATTTTTTTTGCAATTTCATTATTACAGTATATAAAGTCAATATCTAAATAATTCTTTAATAATTCATTTAATTCTAATAATTTTTTCATCCAAATCATTCTTTCTTGGTAATTTATTATATAAAAAAATAACTATCATTGTCAACATATTTATATCAATTCAAAAAAATTATAGGAAGCACTTTTTTAACACCATTTTAACTATTGCCGGTACTTGTCACTAAATTAGTAGGCATTAAATTCGTTGATATATATGGTGTTTTTGATAATGAGTGGACACTTTTCCTTAAAAATGTCGGCATTTTTGCAAATGCAAAAATAGAAATGCCACCCAGTTTTTCCTTTGATTTATAAGTGGGAACTCGAAAATGGGTGGCGAACATCTTATGCTCATTAAAAAAATACAGTGCTTTTTTATGTAATTTTTGAATAATTTAGGGAAAAGTGCCCACAAAAAAAATAATCATTTAATTATTATAACGATTATTTTTCTTTAATAATAGGTTCATATTTTAATTCAATTATATTTAGCATATCAATAATTTCATCGGCATTTTTCAATAATGTTTTATCAACATCAGGCTGTTTTTTTAAATAATTATATATTTCATTAAAAGATTTTTTTATATCCATTGCCATATGTCTTTTAATATCAATTGTATGTAACATATTATCTTCTTCACTTTTTCTGAGTTGAACATATTTATCATACATTTCATAAGATACAATTATATTCTTTTCTGTAAAGTCAATAGTTACATCTGAATACCCAACCATCTTAGCTATTTTATCAAAAGGTAAATCAAGATATTTTTCAAAACCTTTAAGTGTTAGTACAGCAGGTTTTACTCTTAAACCTTTTTCAATATTATTAATTTCGGTATGACTCACATTACATAACTCAGCTAATTTACGTGCTGATAATCCTTTTTCTTCTCTAGCTTTTTTTACTAATTCCCCTAATTCTTGTTCTTTTTTTTTCATTGATTCACATCCCTCAACACCTACATTATAGCACATCTTATCAAAAAACCAAACATTTTTTGGAAACTAGTTGACAAAATATTTTTAAAGTGGTATAGTGTATTTGGAAACAAGTTTCCAAAAGAAAGGAGGTGAAGATATGTCCAATTTAGAATTATATAAAATTATATCAAAACCATGGGCAAGTATTAAAGAAATTGCTTTAATTGCTAATTGCGGAAGAAACAGTGCGATTAAAATCAGAAAAGTAATAGCCGATGAAATTGTTAAAAATGGTAAACAACTTCCTAGTGGTAAAACAATACTTGTACCTACTAAAAAAGTAATTGAATATCTTGGTCTTGATTTAGATTATATTATTAGCATGGCAGATACAGAAGTTAAATTAAATAATAGGACTTTAAAATATGCCGGTATATCAAGATAAGAGAACAAAGAAATGGAAGTTTAGAACCTATTGTGATGATGTATATGGAAATAGAAAACAGTTTGAGAGAAAAGGATTTAATACCAAAAAGGAAGCTCAACAAGCTGAATATGATTTTAAAATGGGAGATAAGTTTAATTTCTCTAATATGACTTTTAATGATTTATGGAAAGAATATGCTAATTATAAAGAATTAAGATTAAAGACTCAATCATATAGATCAGTTGAGAGTAGATTTAAAAATCATATACTACCATATTTTGAAAACTATAAACTTAATAAAATAACTAATAGTGTTTATTTAAAATGGCAAATTGAAATTGAGAAAAAAGGTTTTAAACATAAATACAATTCTAGTTTGCATGGAGCAATGGTTAATATCTTAAATTATGCTATTAGGTTTTATGGACTAAAAACAAATGTAGCCACACTAACTGGTAATTTCAAAAGAAAAACAGAGTTAGTTAAAAATGTTGATTTTTGGACAATAGAAGAATATCAAAAGTTTATTAAATGTGTTGATGATTTAGTATATAAATTCTTATTTGAAACACTATACTATACTGGATTAAGGCAAGGTGAAGCACTAGCTCTTAACTGGAATGATTTTAAAGATGGATATTTAGACATAAATAAAACTATCTCTAAAGAAATGGTTGATAACAAACATATTATTAATACACCTAAAACTAGTCAAAGTATCAGAAAAGTAAAACTAGATAATGAATTAATTAATAAACTTAATCTTTTAAAGAAATATTATCAACAATGTGTAGATTTCAATGATAATTGGTTTATATTTGGTGGATTAAATCCATTAGCACCATCAACAATTGGTAGAAAGAAGAATAAGTATTGTGATATAGCTAAGGTCAAAAAAATAAGAATACACGACTTCAGACATAGTCATGCATCCTTACTTTTATCAATGAATGTCCCTATAACAGTTATTTCCGAACGTTTAGGACATTCAGATATCAATATGACACTCAATACCTATTCTCATATGATTCCTAAAGATGAAGATAAAGCGGTCAACATCTTGAATCAAATGAAACAAAACAAATAATTTTAAGTGTTTTATAAGGGTTATGAATATCAAATTATTATAAAATCCTTGCAATACAAGGATTTATAAACTTAATGGTCGGGAAAACAGGATTTGAACCTGCAACCCCTTGGTCCCAAACCAAGTGCTCTACCAAGTTGAGCCATTTCCCGATAATATGGTGCGCTCGAAGGGATTCGAACCCCTGACCTTTTGGTTCGTAGCCAAACACTCTATCCAGCTGAGCTACGAGCGCGTATCCCCGAGACATCATTAATGTTATCACTTTTTTTAAAATAAGTCAATATTTGTCTTTTTTAAAAGCTGGCATGCCAGCTATATTATTTCTATGGTGGCTCCAGGTGGAATTGAACCACCGACACCAGGATTTTCAGTCCTGTGCTCTACCGACTGAGCTATAGAGCCAAAAAAATAATGGCGGTCCCGACGAGAATCGAACTCGCGATCTTCTGCGTGACAGGCAGACGTGATAACCGCTACACCACGGGACCATTATTGGTTGCGGGAGCTGGATTTGAACCAACGACCTTTGGGTTATGAGCCCAACGAGCTACCAAGCTGCTCCATCCCGCGATATTAAAATATTAGTGGCGGAGAAAGAGGGATTCGAACCCCCGCGCCGTTTCCGACCTGCTGGTTTTCAAGACCAGTCCCTTCAACCAGACTTGGGTATTTCTCCAATATAATGGTGCCTAAGGCCGGACTTGAACCGGCACGGGATTTGACTCCCGCAGGATTTTAAGTCCTGTGCGTCTACCAATTTCGCCACTCAGGCACATAATTCAATCAATTGATTAAATTACTCATTAAGTATATAATATTTTTTTGTAAAATGCAATAGTTTTTCTTTAATTTTCCAAATTTTATTTGCCAATTAAATGAATATTATCTAAAAGAACTCCTGTACCTTCTGCAACACAAGTAAGAGGACTTTCTGCAATAAATACAGGGACTTTTAACTCATGTGATAATAATTCATCAAATCCGTGAACTAACGCACCTCCACCTGTTACTACAATTCCTTTATCAATAATATCAGCTGCAAGTTCTGGCGGAGTTTGTTCTAATACATTTTTTGCAGCATGGATTATCTCATAAATACTTTCTCTAAGTGCTTCTTCAATCTCATCTGATGTAATTGTAACTGTATGAGGCAATCCTGTAACTAAATCTCTACCTTTAACCTCCATTTTTTCATTTCTACTTCCTGGAAATACTGAACCAATTGTAAATTTAATATCTTCTGCTGTTCTTTCGCCTATTAATAATTTATACTTATCTTTAATATATTTTACTATATCATTATCAAAAACATTCCCTGCAATTTTTATTGATGAACTAGTAACTATTCCTCCTAATGATAATATCGCAATATCAGTAGTTCCCCCACCAACATCTATTACCATATTACCACTTGGTTTAGATATATCCATACCAGCTCCTATTGCAGCAACTTTTGGTTCTACTTCTAGAAATACCTTTCTAGCTCCAGTTCTTTCTGCTGCTTCTTTTATGGCATTTTTTTCTACTTGGGTAATATTTGATGGACAACAAATAAGAATTCTAGGGCGCGAAAAAAACGATTTACCATTTACCTTTTTAATAAAGTTATTAAGCATAATCTCAGTTATTTCAAAATCAGCTATTACTCCATCTTTCATAGGTCTAATTGCTTTTACACTTCCTGGTGTTCTTCCAAACATTTCTCGCGCTGCTGCACCTACTGCAAGTGGTTTTTTTGTTTCTGCATCTATTGCAACTATACTTGGTTCGTTAAGAACTATACCTTGTCCTTTTATATATATTAATACATTAGCTGTACCTAAATCTATACCAATATCTTTTGTAAACATTTTATCACCCCATCGCAACATATATTATATCATATATTAATTAGTTTTTAACAATAATTACAAATTTTCATTTTTTTTGCACACATATTTTACATAATTATCATATTCAAATAATAAATAATTATTACTTAAAAAAGAGCAATTATGCTCCTATTTCATCAATTGATTTATCAAAGTATTTTTCTGGATTAACAGACGTATCTTTAACAGTTAATTCAAAATAAAGATGATTATTTAAATCTTTAGATATGTTTGATGTAGAACTTTTAGCAATCATATTTCCTTGAGATACTGTATCTCCTTCTTTTACTTTAATATCTTTAATACTTTCATATGTTGCTTTAATTCCATTACTATTTTCAATAACTACAACATTACCTAATAGTTCATCTTCTTTTACTGATGTTACTTTTCCATCAAATACAGCTATTACATCAAATTCATCTTCCTTACCATAAGATACTCCACTACTTTGAATATAAGTACCTTCATAATAAATTAATGAGTTTTTCTGTTCTTCTTCTGTTGCTTTATAATCATAAAAATTTTTTACTATTTTTATATCTGTATCTTTATATGGTCTTATTAAAGTATTTTTAGTATTAACAACAGGTATATCTTTTTTATCTATTCCTGTTTTTGATACATATTGATAATTATTATCATTATTTGTATTAGTATTATCACTTTTTAATTTTTTACTATTTACCTCTAGTAAAATTATCCCTCCAATAAGCATACAAATAGATAAAGCGTACAAACTATAAACAACAGATCTTTTCAATCTTCTATTCATTTTATCACCTCATTTACAGTTTTAACCACAAATGAGATTTTATACATAAATTTATAATTTTTTTACCTCTACATTAGTATAATAATGTTTTATAATATCTTTATATTTATATCCTAAATTAGCCATTCCATTAGCACCATACTGACTCATCCCAACATTATGACCATATCCTTTTGTTTTAATAATTATATTATTTTCATTTATAATTTCAAAATAACTTGATCTAAGTCCTAAAATACTTCTTAATTCTTTTCCTGTATATTCTTTATTATTTATTTTAATTTTGTCAATCTTACCAGTATCTGTTTTAGATAATACTTCTATTATTAAATTAGAACAATCAGTATTTAACATATTACAGAATTCTTGTTTAGAAAAACTTTTTTCTGATTCATATGAAGGAGAATCCATATCCCACTTGCTTTCAACACTTCTAAGATAAGGAAGACTCTCACTAAATACTGCCTCACTATTTTCTGTATAACCAACAGAAGTTGAAAAGAATAATGCATCAATAATTTCATTATTATAAAATATACATTCTCCCATTGTTTCTACTACTACTTTTTTTATTTTATTACTATATTCACTATATTTATCCTTCCATTTTTCTTTCAATTTATCTTCTGTACTATATACTTGACTATTTTCAGAATCATATACATCATAATCTTTATCTTTATTTTTATTTATTTGATACATAACATAAGTTCTAGATGCAACAGCTTGAGCTTTTAATGCTTCTTTATTAAATGTTGCAGGCATTTCAGATGAAACTACTCTATATACGTATTCTTCTAAAGGAACTGATTCAATAACATTTTCTTTTTCTTTATAAACTCTAACTATATTATTAGATGTATAATTAAATTTTATATTATCATTACTTATAAATAAGCTTACTATTATAAATGGAATTAATATTATTAAAAAAGAAAAAAGTAGTAATTTTTTTATATTCAAGATGATCACTTACCTTTCATATAAAACATACTACTTTATTATTTGACAATTTAAGAAAAAATCGTATAAAAAATTTGTAAATAGATAAGATAAAGAAAAACTAATCATTAAATATAATAGTCGTGCTTGAAATACTCTATTTACTTTAAATACATTATTTATTCTAATACTATCAAGTGCATAAATTGATAATGGTACTGTAATAATATATAAAACTATCTTAGCTGTCATAATTATCTATCTTTTCTAATCTTCTATTGTATCTTTCAATATTCATATATTCTGTGTTAAGAAATATATCTATAATTTCATACATTTTTTTAATATCCATATGAGCTCCAAGCGCAAGTACATTAGCATTATTATCTCTTCTTGTCATTTTTGCTTCATATTCATCTGATACTTTTGCACATCTAACACCTTTTACTTTATTAGCAGCAATACTCATTCCTATTCCTGTATTACATATAAGTATGCCATAATCTAACTTTTTACTTGCTACATCTTCTCCCACTTTAAAAGCATAATCACAATAATCATCATATGACTCGCAATCAGAACCATAGTTTATTACATTATAACCCTTATCCGTTAAATATTTTGTCAAATTATTTTTAATTTCAACAGCATGTCTATCATTACCTATTCCTATTATCATTTTATCACCTCTTATTTTTTAAATAAACTTTTTAAATTACCACTGAAATAATTAATTACAAAGTATACACCAAAACTTAACAATCCATAAACTAAAAGTATTGGTATTTGAACAAATCTTCCTTTTAAATCTATTGGTATAACTAACTTTAATAAAACTATAACCAATACAAATGCTATTACAGAAATTATAAAACTTGGCATTCTCTTTATTGTATCCATAAAATTAAAACCATACTTTTTATTTAATATCATTAAAGCTATTATCATCGATACAGTATATCCAAGTATTGCAGCAACTATTGCTCCATAACTAACATCAAACCCTAATTTATTTGATATTAACATAAATGGTACATCCATAAATGTGTTAATTAAAAGCCCTGTTAATACACAAATAATTACTAGCTTATATTTACTAAGTCCTTGTAAAGTATTTACAACAACAGAATGTAATCCTCCAAATAAAGCTGTATATACAAATACTTTATAAACAATAGGGCCATAATTACTATTACCATAAAATAGCATCCATACAGGTTTTACTAATAATGATAAAAATAATGTTGCAGGAACTATTACAAGTAATGTACATTGTAATGCTTTATTAAATTTAGAGTTAACATCTTTCATATCACCTTTTGTATAACTTGCAACTATATTAGGTATTAAACTTGTGGTAAGTCCTGTAGTTACTGCAAGCAAGATATTATTAAGTTTAACACCCCAGGTTGTAAATACGCTAAGTACAGATTCTACTCTATTAATAGGTAAATGTAATATATCACTCATAGTACGTGATACTAAAATCATATCTACAGTATTATATAAATTATATATTAAACTAACTATAATAAATGGAATTGAATATGCAAGTATTTTCTTTACTATTTCTTTAGATGTAATATGTTTATTATCTTCTATCTTATCAGGTAATAAATTTGACTTTTTTATTTTTCTTTTTAAGAAAAGATATGCAGCAAGTCCACCTAAAAATGCACCAAATACAGCAATACCAACAGCAGTTTTTAAATCTGTATGGAATACTTTTAAGGCTAGAAAACTACCTAATATAATTATTATAACGCGAACAACTTGTTCTATAATTTGACTATCTGTAGTAGGTTTTATATATTTGTGCCCCTGTAAAAATCCTTTAGAAACACTTAAAAATGGAATTATTAAAATAGCAAAAGAAACCATTCTAATTACAAATGCAATATCATCAGGACTATTACCACCTGTTGAATTTCCAATTATTAAATGTCCTATTGGACGAGCAAATATAAATAATAATAAGAATATAAAAATAGATATTCCTAAAATAATTTTAGTTGCAATTTTATATGTATCTTTTATTGCTTTTTTATAACCTAAAGCACTATATTCACTAGTAATCTTACTGATTGCAAAAGGAAAACCTGCACTAGATACAGATAAAAACAACATATATATATTATATGCATAACCATATAATGCTCCACCTTTTTCACCAATAATTGCATTAAATGGTATTACATATATAAGACCAATTATTTTTACTAAAATAATACCTAAGGTAGCAATTATAGCTCCTTCCATAAATGAATTTTTTTTCATATCATTCTCCCTAGGAATAATTATACTATCTTTTTTATATTTAAACAAGTTGTAAAAAGTCCTACTTTAGTCTATAATAATTAAAGAAAGGATGATATATATGTATACATTCAAAATAAATATAGAAAAAAAAGAATATGATAATTTTGTAAAAAAATTCGAATATACATCTTTTATGCAAGAAAGTAATTGGGCTAATGTTAAAGACAATTTTAAAAATATATTATGCGGTGTTTATGAAAATAAAAAGTTAATTGCCGCATGCTCAATACTAAAAAGAACATTGTATAAAGGATTTAAAATATTTTATATTCCAAGAGGATATTTGATTGACTTTGAAAATAAAGAATTACTTAAGTTTATGACAGATAATATTAAAAAGGTTGCTAAAGATGAAAAAGTTTACTTAGTTAAAATAGACCCTAACTTTTGCGTAAGTGAAAAACTTTTTAAAAATCAAAATATCTCTTTTAACATATATTCTAATAAATATCACAAAAAGCATAATAATTTAATAGAATTAGGTTATGTTCATACAGGATATACTAAAGATATTCATAAAAACTTTCAACCAAGGTATCAAATGGCTGTACCATTAATTGATGAAGATAATAAGTTTATAAGTTATGAACAATTACTTAAAAACTTTAAAAGTAAATTTAGATATTATTTAGGTGATTATCACACTAAAAGAGGAGTATTTTTTACATGCTCTCACGATAAAAAAGATATTAAAGAGTTTGTTCAATTATTAAAATGTACTGAAAAGAATAAAAATATACATTTAAGAAATGAAGAATATTTCAACAAAATTGTGGATAACTTTAAAAATAGAGCTTGTATTTTATTTGGAAAAGTAGATTTAAACAAGTATTTAGAGTTTTTAAATAATAACAATGGAAAAGAAGATGAAATAAGTCAAGTAAAAGAATTATTAAAAGAACAAGATATACTAACTTTATCAAGTGCACTTTTATTACTACCAATTAATGATGGGTATAGGTGTAGTGAATACTTATATGCAGGAAATGATTTAAGATTAAATAAACTTAATGTCTCTGGTGGTATTGCTTTAGAAGCTGCTAAAATATCAATTGAAAATAATTGTCATTACTGCAATTTAGGAGGAATATCTGGAACTCTTGATGATTCTCTTACTAAATTTAAATCTAAATATAACGCTGTTATATTAGAATTTGCAGGAGAATATGATCTTATAATAAATAAGAAAAAATATAATTTTGTAAAAGTGTTTAAACCAATTCTAACAAAAATATATAAACTAATAAAAAAATAAGTAAGATAAATTCATCTTACTTATTTTTCATTTAAATAAACAACAGGCAGTAAACTATCAAAATCTATTTTATCGTATTTAGTATACATTGCATTAAATCTCACATTATTATTATTTATATCAC
Source organism: uncultured Caryophanales bacterium (assembly GCA_946412015.1). Lineage (GTDB taxonomy): Bacteria > Bacillota_I > Bacilli_A > RF39 > UBA660 > RUG12438. The sequence goes on along the minus strand of CAMKGA010000004.1, from coordinate 13,180 downwards.
CTATTTTTAATGCATATTTATCTTTAATATCTTTAGGTAAAGGAAAATTAATTATATTAATATCATTTATTTTAAAATAATCAAAGAAATCTTCTGGTACATCACAAATATATCCCGAAGTCCAATACTTATCAACATTATTATTAAACATAATATATACATTATCATCATCTAAATCTAAATTACATACAAATTTCATATTTAATTCATCACTATGCCATATTTTAGAAACTATAATTTTATATGTATAAATATATTTATCTATAAAATTAAACTGATATGATAATAACTTTTTTATTGCTTCTTTAGTATATTCATATTCTTGATTTGTAAGTAAATGTATATAATTACCTAATATATAATATAAATTATTAATAAAATTTTTTGTATTATCTTTATTATATATAGAATTTATTTTATTATACTGCTCTATTAATTGCTGTAATTCTTTTATCCCAATTAACCTCTCTGATTGATTTTTCATACCTCTATTTATATTTTGAATATCAATATTAGACGAAAATATTTTTAAAGAATTATATTTATTTATTATATATATACCTAAAGGAGTACTCTTATTAATATTTGATATATCTAGTCTATTAAATACTCTATCAACATAATCAACTACATTAACTAAATCTTTTTTTACTTCTTTTTTTAATTTATTAGAATTTAAATATATTGTATTAAGTGTATTCTCATTCTTTTTTGCAGTATCTATATCATCTGTTAATAATTTAATAGGAACTATTTTATCATACATATTAATAATAGCATTAGCAATACTCTTATACCTTGGATCAACATTCTTTAAAAAATCTAAATCTATAGAATAATAAACATTATGATTTTTATTTCTTAACTTTTCTAAAGCAGTATCTCTTTTTTCAAATTCATTCTTTAACTCTTCTAATAAAGAAATATTTCCTACACTACCCATAAAAGCACCCTCTATTCTTATATAAATTATATATTTTTTTTTATAAAATTGCAATAAGTATAAATAAATAAAAAAGATGAATATAATCTATTCACTTAGTTTATCAATTAATTCATCTTTATTTAATTTACTATAATTTTTAAGTCCATTTTCTTTTGCTATTTCTTTTAATTCTTCTAATGTTTTATCATTTAAATTGTTATCATTTTTTTCGTCTTCATCTGGCATATGACCATGTTCTACAAGATATTCAATTTGTTCTTTAGTAATTGTTTCATACTCAAGTAATGTCTTGGCAATTAAATCAAGTAAATCTTTGTTTTCATTTATAATTTTCTTTGTTACATCGTAACATTCATTAATTATTTTTCTTTGTTCTTGATCTATTTCAAATGCTACTTGTGAAGAAAAGTTACGTGTTTTATTGTAATCTCTTCCTAAGAACACACTTGATTCTTGATGCTCAAATTGAACAGGTCCAAGTTCACTCATACCATATTCTGTAACCATTGCACGAGCTATCTTTGTAGCTTTTTCAAAGTCATTATGTGCACCAGTTGTAACCTCATTAAATTGTATTTCTTCAGCAACACGTCCACCAAGTAAGCCACTGATTGTCTCAAGCAACTCTTTTTTAGTAGATAAGAAAGTTTCTTCCTTAGGTAACATTAGGTTATAACCACCAGCTGCACCTCTTGGAATAATTGTTACTTTTTGTACTTCGTTAGCACCTTCTAGTTTAATGCCAACAACAGCATGTCCTGCTTCGTGGTATGCAACAACTTCTTTTTCATGCTCAGTATATTGCTTACTCTTTTTAGCAGGTCCCATAATAACTCTATCGTGTCCTTCATCAATTTCAGACATAGTTATTTTATCTTTACCACGTCTTACAGCAAGTAGTGCAGCTTCGTTTAATAAATTCTCTAAATCCGCTCCACTAAATCCTACTGTTCTTTTTGCAATATTAGAAAGTTTTACATTACGAGCAAACTTTTTACCTCTTGCGTGCACTTCAAGTATTTCTTCACGACCCTTAATATCTGGTAAGTTAACAGTAATTTGTCTATCAAATCTACCTGGTCTTAATAGTGCAGGATCAAGTACATCTGGTCTATTTGTAGCAGCAATAATAATTATTCCCTCATTTGCTCCAAATCCATCCATTTCAGTAAGTAATTGATTTAAGGTTTGTTCACGTTCATCATGTCCTCCGCCTAAACCAGCACCTCTTTGTCTTCCTACTGCATCAATTTCATCTATAAATATTAAACATGGAGCATTTTGTTTTGCTTGTTTAAACATATCACGAACACGTGATGCACCTACACCTACAAAAAGCTCAACAAAATCTGAACCGCTTATGTAATAAAATGGAACATTAGCTTCTCCAGCAACTGCTTTTGCAAGTAATGTTTTACCAGTACCAGGAGGACCAACTAATAGTACTCCTTTAGGAATTCTTGCACCCATACTTTGGAATCTTTTTGGTTGTTTCAAAAAATCGATTAATTCAGCTACTTCTTCTTTTTCCTCTTCAAGTCCAGCTACCTCTTTAAATGTTACTTTATCTTTATCCGATGTAAGTCTTGCCTTGCTTTTACCAAAATCCATAGACTTATTAGCTGCACCCATTTGTCTTGTAATAAAGTAAAAACCAATACCTACAAGTAAAACTATAGGTAAAACATTTATAAGTAATGATAATAATATACTTGATGATGGATCAGATGATGTACTAACATCAAAATCATATTCTTTTCTTCCATCATAAATTTCTTTAATAGTTTCATCTGCTAATGGCGCTGATGCTTGAAATGATTCATTTTCTTTATAATTTTTCATTTTTCCAGTAAGTTCATATATTCCAGCACTACCATTAGGCGTAATATTTAATTCTGTAATCTTATTTTTATCCATTGCTTTCATAAGTTCACTATAAGATAATTTATTTATAGTTCTGTTAAATACATTAAATAAGTATATAACTCCTAAAAATATAATTATTAAAGCAACCCAAGAAACAATACTTCTTTTAACACTCTTTTTTCTCATAAAAACATCCTTTCTTGCTCATACTTAAGTATTATATCATACTTTGTACTATTTTTCCTATCAAATTGCGATTTTTTTAAACCCGGTATCCATAGTATATTATCATTACTATCTACTACAATTGGATATGTATCTCTTAATTCTATAGGTATCTTACAATCAATAAAAATATTTTTTACCTTTTTTAATTCTTTCATGTTTTTAACATGCATCTTATCACCTATTTTTCTGCATCTAACATATAGTGGTAAAGCAATATCATTACTATCTAAATATAATATATTATTATCAGTTTCTTTTGATGATTCTATTTTTTTTATAGTTCCATACCCTTTTATACTTAGATTATCTTTTAGTTTATATTTATATATTGTTTTATTCTCATCAGACATAATATATCCTAAGTTATATGATTTAATAAATCTAAAATTACCTGGCAAGTCTATCGATAAACTAGATTTTTTGTTATTCATACAATTATATATTGTTTCAATATTTATATCATTAATCAAATGAATATTATTTTTATAAAAACTATACAAATATTTTGACAAAACATTGTCAATAACTATCTTATCTTCTTTTAATAATGACTTTATATTAATCTTTTTATCTTTAATTAACTCATCATATACTTTATTAGTATATTTTTCTAAAAAGTTACTAACTTCACTTATTTTTTCTGAAAACTTTAAAAACTTTAAATGAACATTCTCATTTTCATCCTTAAGTTTTGGCAATATATACTTTCTATATCTATTACGTGTGTAAACATCTTTTAAATTGGATTTATCAATTGCATACCATAAATTATTACTGTCCATATAATTTTGTATTTCTAACTTTGTTTTTGTAATTAATGGTCTTATTATTTTATAATCTTTTAACTTGCTTTCTTTATTAAATCCTGCATAACCAGACAAACTTGATCCTCTCACTATTCTCATTAAAACAGTTTCCATTAAATCATCACCATGGTGTGCAGTCATTAAATATTTAGCGTTGTATTTTTTTACTAATTTATTAAAGAAGTTGTATCTTACACTTCTAGCATAATCATGAAAATTGGTATTTTCATATTTTTCTATTTTCATATACTCAAATATTAAGTTGTTATCTTTACAATAATTCTCAACTTGTACTTTTTCAAGCTCACTTTCTGCAACTCTTACATTGTGGTTTACATGTGCAACTACAATATTAACTTTTTTCGATTTTCTTACCTTAATAAGTATATCTAACAAACACATCGAATCTGGACCACCAGAAATTGCAGTAACAATATAATCACTATCATTAAGTAATTTTAATAAATATTCAATTACATCTTTCATAAATCACCCATCCGCAAAATATATTCTAATACAAAATAATTATTTTATCAATAAAATTATATCATCATAAAATGAAAATTAATTGAAAACTAAAAAAGAATACCTATTTATGATATTCTTCATTGTTATTTATTTTAAACGCCCTATAAATTTGCTCTAATAATATTACTCTAAATAATTGATGTGGAAATGTTAAATCTGAAAAAGATAATTTGAAATTACTTCTATTACTAACTGAATTACTAAGCCCATATGAACCACCAACTATAAAAACAATATTAGAATTAATAATTAAAGTTTTAGATAAAGTATCAGCAAATGTAACACTATCCATTTTAACACCATTAATATCAAGTGTAATAACATAATCTTTATCTTTAATATGATTAAGGATATTAATCCCTTCTTTTTCTATAATATCATTCTTATTTAAGTTACTAATATCATTAAGTTCAATAATTTCTATCTTAGTATATTTACTTAATCTTTTTTGATATTCACTAATTGCATCTTTTAAATATTTCTCTTTAATCTTACCTACGCATATTATTTTAATCATATACGAATACCTCAGACAATTCATTTTGAAAAGTAATTTCAATATTATTAAATTTAATATTTTTACTTTTTAATTCTTTTTTTAAAGTGTTTAATGCAAGTTCCGATGTATTATTCTGTTCACTTAAGTGGGCAAGATAAACTTTTTTAGTATTAGGTCCAATAAACTCTGACATATAATATGCAGAATCTTGATTAGATAAATGCCCTGTATCTCCTAATATTCTAATCTTAGTATGATGAGGATAATTAGGATTATTCATAAGCATTTCTGGATCGTGATTACTTTCAAAAATATAAATAGTTTTGTCATATAATTTTTTAAAGTATCTTTTATTAATATATCCTGTATCTGTTATATAAACACAAGATAATCCATCTTCTTCAATAATATATCCATTAGAATCATCTACATCGTGTGATGTTTTTATACTAGTAATTTTTACATCATCTATCTCATAATAAGCAGGAATATCAAATACATTTTCAAGCATCAAATTACATTCTTTATATATTTTTTCTGTCATATAAATATTAGGTTTATGTTTTTTTGCAAAAACTCTAAGTCCTGCCACGTGATCTATGTGAGCATGTGTTATTAATATAGTATCGATTTCATCTGAATCTATACCAATTGATCTAAGAGATCTTTCAACGTAAGCGCAACTGTTACCTATATCAATTAAAATCTTATGATTTTTAGTCTCAATATAGGAACAATTTCCCTTACTTCCACTTGATAAAACACATACTCTCATTATAAGTAATTCTCTGGATTAACAACACAAGCATATCGTTCACAAGTTCTAATTTCAAAGTGTAAATGTGGCCCTGTTGCCCATCCACTTGAACCAACATATCCGATTAATTGACCACGTTCTACAACTACACCAGGTTTAATACCACTTGCATATCCTGATAAGTGTCCATATAGTGAGTAATATCCATTATTATGATTTATTATTATATGATGTCCATAAGTTCCTACATAAGATGCTGTTGTAACTACGCCATTATTTGTAGCATACACTGGTGATCCATAACCTGTTCCGGCTATGTCGAGACCAGAATGGAAATTTCCTTCTCCAAATACTGCAATACGATATCCAAATCTTGAACTTAATGTATAACCTTGACTAGTTGGCCATCCCCACGAAGACGTACTACCAATATGTGGTGTAACTTTAGTACCAACAGTAATTTTTCTATCTATAGAACTTTTAATAGTTTGTTTACTAACAGGTTCTACATATGCAATCTCACCGTTAACAACCTTAACATTTTGTGAAACTCGCTCTATTCCTGTTTCACCTTCTTGTGTTACAACTTGATCCCCCTGTGTCATAGAACTATCATATACTTCAACTGTATTATAATTAGACTCAACATCATTAACACTATATTTTTCTTCGACAATATTAATTTGTGGATCAACTTTAGCAATCTTGACCTGTTTGCCTGTATATAATAAATTATCTTCACTAGTATATTCAGGATTAGAAATTAAAAACTCTTCAACACTTATCTTATTATTATATGCAAGACTACTTATTGAATCTCCTGCATTTACTGTTACAGTAGTTTCATTATGATTATCTCCATATAATAAATACTGTACTAGTTCCTTAGAATCTGTATAAATTTTTTCATCAGTAGATATATTTACAGCTTTATATGATATATCTTCATCTACATATACATTATTAATCATATCTCCCGTAGATTCTATTTCTGGTTGATTATCCTCTTTATATTGATTATAAGCATTATCTCCAACAAAGATTGATGCCATTGTATCTATAGAATCGCTGAATATTTCTTTATCTGTAACATAGATCTCATTTTCTTTATTATCACTATGAATAATGAACTTATAACCAGGTATTGTACAATTCTTCTTTTCAATTATTTTTTTATACATAGCTTCAGTTGATACAAGTGATGTTTTATATGTTTTTACTTCTTTCATCTCAATACCATTAGGTATATATATTTTATCTGATTCCAAATATACTTTATTACTATCGTAATAGTCTCTTATCTCCTTTATTTCTTTATCTGATAAATTCCACATACGATTAGAATTGTAATATTTTAAATTAGAATATTTTGAATCACTAATTCTACATAAATCTCTATTACTAAGCATATAAGTAGCTTTAGCTTCATTTTGCATATTTATAAATACAGGATAATCTGCACCAATCTTTTCTGCATCAATACTACTTACTAATTCGTTAAAATCATCAATAGCATTAATCTTTTTTTCATAATCTCTTACATTTTCACGGATTACATCTGCTTGTGAATCTATATAGCTTTCAAGCTCTCTTTTCGAATTAATCATCCCTAATTGTTCACCATCTAAATATACCTGATAAAACGTATTAGGTATCCTAGACTTTTTATGACTACTAGCTAAAACTAATACAAGTATACTAATTAATATCACACTAAAATACATTAAAAACTTTTTCATTATACACCCTCTTCAAAATTCGCAACATTAGCAAACGTACTTGTATTTCTTTGAAATATAAGTGGAATATCCATAAGTGGACCATTACGATGCTTTCTAATTACAAATTCCATTAAACTATTCTCTTTTTCTCTTTCCTCATCACTACAGTGAAGAAAAGCAACAATATCCGCATCCTGTTCTATCGCACCAGATTCTCTTAAATCACTAAGCATTGGTTTTTTATCTGTTCTCTGTTCAATCCCACGTGATAACTGTGATAAAGCAATTACAGGAACATCAAGTTCCATCGCCATAGTCTTTAATGCACGTGATATATCAGATACTTCTTGTTGTCTATTTGCTCCACTTTTACTATTACCTTGAATTAAAGTTAAGTAGTCAATTACAACTATATCTAATCCTGATGGAGATGCAGCAAGACGCCTACATTTAGCTCTAATTTCATTAACAGTTATACCTGCAGTATCATCTATAAATATTCTAGATTCAGAAAGCCTACTTACAGCTTCATTAACTCTTTTCCAATCACTGTGATTTAAATTACCTGTTTTAAGCTTGCCAGAATCAATTTGACCGACTGATGCAAGCATACGAGTAGCAAGTTGCTCAGCACCCATCTCCATATTAAATAAAGCAACACTTTTTTTTGCATTAATTGCAATATTATTTACCATATTAAGCGCAATTGCTGTCTTCCCCATACCAGGACGTGCTGCAATTATAATTAGCTCATGTGGATGAAATCCTGATGTTATTTTATCAAGTTCATAATATCCTGTTGGAATACCTGTTATATCACCTTTCATAGAAGCTAATTTCTCTAAATCATTTTGAGTTTTTACAAGAACATCTTGAATAGTCTTAAACTCAGTAGAACGAATATTTTTAGATACATCAAATATCTTTTTTTCAGCTGTTTCAATTACTTCGTTTACATCATTAGTAGTATTATAACTTTCAGTAATTATACTTGTTGCCTCATCGATTAGCGTACGAAGTACAAACTTATCTTCTACAATTTTTATATATTCATCAACATTAGCAGCAGTTGGTACACTCTCGATTACCTCAGTTAAATATTCAACACCACCAACTTGACCAAGCCAATTTCTATTATTTAACTCTTCAACAACAGTAGTTAAATCAACAGGCTTTCCTTTACTATCTAATTCATATATACAAGAAAATATTTTTTTATGACTATCTAAATAAAAAGAATCCTCTTTTAAGTTTTCAAGTACTTTTTGCATTGCTTTTTTTGTTAAAAACATAGATCCAATAACAGATTGTTCCGCATCTATATTTTTTGGAATCTCTTTATTCATAAAACACCTACTTTACTAAATTAATATTTACCTTAGCAATTACCTTTTTATGTAATTCAATATTAACTATATGAGTACCTAAACTAGATAAACTACTATCTATTTTAATACTTTTTTTATCAATATTATATCCTAAGTTTTTAAGTTGTTTTTCAATTTGTTTTGCACTAACACTACCAAACACTCTATCTTGTGTTCCTGTTTTCACTTTAAATTCAATTTTTTCTTTTTCTAATTTATTTTTTATTTGTTCACACTCTTTAATTAACTTTTCTTCTTCTTCTTTTTTTCTTTCATTATTTCTATCTAAATTTCTAACATTTTCTTGGCTTGCTATAATAGCTTTCTTCTCATTAATTAAAAAGTTCCCATATCCATCTTTTACATTTAGAATATCTCCCTTTTTACCCTTTTTCTTAATATCTTCTAATAATATTATCTTCATAAACACCTATCCTTTAATTGATTTAATTATAATTGATTTAATACTAGATAAACTTTTATTAGTCTTAGCCCCCGCACTAGTAGTTGATCCTCCACCATCTAGTTTCCTAATTACTTTAAGTATATCATACTCTCCAATACTACGCGCTGATATTCCATATTCTTCATTATTAACCTTAGCAATAACAAAAGATGCCTCTATATTATCAAAAGTAAGAAGACTATCAGCTATTTCTGCAAGTGTTTCAGTCTTGCTAATATCAGGAAGAACACATAGTGCAATATTACCATTAATGGTATAACTATTCTTAATATAATCAGCACGTCTTACATAATCGTCTTTACTCTCTTTTAATAACTCCTGCTTAGCTATAATATCCGCACCCATCTCAACTAAAATACTAGCTGCTTTATAAGTACTGGAAGTAGTTTTTAAATTATATCCGTTAGTATCAATTTCCAATCCCGCAAGCATAATAGTAGCTATACTTGAATCAATAGATACTCCACTATAATTAAGATAATAAGTTACAAGTTCAATCATACTAGACAAACTATTATTAATATATAAAAGTTTACTATTCTTTGGACACTTTTTATCCTTAATATGATGATCAAGTATTACATAATCTTTACAATAGTCAAAAATATTGCTGTTTTCAAGCCTACTAACTTGATGTACATCAACTATAATAAGTAAGATATTCGTAAGATTGCCAATATTACTACTATTAACATACTTAACATTACTAACACTACTAATAGCCTTACACATAATCTCACTATAATTATTACCCTCTAAATATACATAACAATTCTTACCCAAAGCACATACTCTATTATATATACCAAGAGATGCTCCATAACAATCCAAATCAGGATAACTATGCCCCATAACAACTATATTATCATAATCATCATATAATTTATCTAATTTATTAAACAAATCTTCCACAGTATCACCCGTATAATTATTATACACTAAATCAAAAATAATTTAAACACTAACCCAAATAAAAACTGAATAACTATAATTACTCAGTTTCTATAATTCAAACTAACCATTCATTTTAATTCATCGATAACTGATAAGGATCATCACTTTTACCTGTTCCTGATGATATTTTAACAGACGATGATAGGTATAGAGTTGGACGAATACCAACAGAAATGTAAACATAATTTCCTGTGTAACCAACATTACCTGATCTGGTCATACTAAAAGCAAAGGAATCATTATCCGAAAAAGATGTTAATAGCCAATGAAATGAATTACTATTTGTAGTATAAATCCAACCATTTGTTGGTGCTGCGCCTTGACTAGAATAACAATTATCTCCATTTGTATAGCAAATATTATCTACTCCCAATGCGTAAGTATATGTATAATCACTTGGATACATTAACGCTATTTTTCCTGTCCAATTTTTACTTCTTCCTGAGTATACTGTTGTTCCTCTTTCCCATGTATAATATGTTTCTGCTCCACCGACACTTGTATTACTTCCACCTAAATAATACTTAGTATCTGCAGTCATATTTTTGCTTGTATCATCTATTCCATTATAATATTCTCCATTTAAATAACTATTTAATGTTGCACTAGACCATTCATTTATATTATTTGAATCCCATGCCATATTACTTGATAATTTTTCATTTCTCACTATCTTTATTCTTTGTTCTTGTTTACCATTTTCGTCTTCTACTGTAAACACTCCTATTATTCTCCATAACTCATTATTAAACGTTACATAATTATAAGGATTATTGCCTATGTATCTATAATCTATAAGTGCACCTGTCTGTTCTGTTGCAGGATGTTCAAATGTATACATTTCATGTGTATTTCCATCTGCATAGTTTGTTACAGATTTTGAATTAGTTTTCTTAAGTAAATATTTAACAGCATTTATAAATTCTCCATAGTGATAGTATCCATCATCATTATTCTCATCTAACACTTCTTCAGTACCAACCTTACAATTAGTTAAGTATACTGTACCATCATAATTTATCTTAACATCACATGCAACTTCCTTATCTAATGGTGGTAGTGTTAAAGTTGTATAATCACTTGGATACTCATTTTGTTCATCATGATATGCCTTTAATGCATCTTCTAAATTTTTACCATATGTATCTACATATTCTTGATTAGTCATCTTAAGTATGCCATAGTGATAATAACCATCTTTTTCTTTATCATCTTTAACTAGCTTACCATTTACCTTACACTCTGTTAAGTATACTGTTTCATCTGGATTTATTCTACTTGTTTTACATTCTACTTTAGAACCGCTATATTCTATTTCTAATTTATCAAATGATTCTGGATATGTTAAATGTTCTACTAAATAATTAGCAATAGCAAGATCTACAGCTCTACCATATCCATCTACACTTCTTTTGTTTGCTGAATTTTTTGCATTTCTTATTATATTAAGCATTAATGGTACTACTACTAATGATAAAATTGATAATATAATTAATACCGCTATTAATTCTATTAATGTAAATCCTTTCCTTTTCATATTCTCTCCTTTTTATTTATGCTTAGTAATATATTTTAACTATTGTTCACTATTTTAAATATAACACAAATTATTAATTTTGTATACTTATAATATTCTTTTTTATTCTTTTTTAAAATAAAAAACATTTACTTTTTTATAAATGTTTTATGCTTTATGGTTTGAAACTTATATTTATCCATATCTTCAATAACAGAAAAATTAAAATCTAATGAATCGGAGAAATCATGCACATAATATTTATTATCATATAGTGATACATATACAATTTTATTACCAACCCTTTTTATAATTACATATCTTTCTAATGTATTATTATCTGCAATAATTTTTCCTTCTTTATAGTTTTTACACTTAATTGTAACTTTTTTATTATTTTCTTTATTAGTCATTATAAATGACTTCTTTTGTTTTGATATCTGAGTCATTTCATCTTCACTAGCAATTTTTATTATTCTAGCTTTTTTATATTTACTCATTTTTTCTTCTTCAAATAAAGTATAATAAGAATTGTCATTTATTTTAATCTTTGTTTTATCACTAAATTCTTGATCTTTAGTATATATTGTATAAAGTAATAAATCTTCTTTATATTCTCCATATATATAATAAATATTACCATTATATTTTATTAATTTTCCTCTATTTAATATACTATTATTTTGTATTATCATTTTTTCTTTCTCAATATATTTTTGTATTGCTTTTACATCTTCTAACCTTGATTTATCTATCAATTTAATATTTGAATCACCAGGTATTTTTCTTACAGTATTAACTAGAAAGAAATATTTACTATCATTAATATAAACACCTTTTTGATTTTCTTTTGCTCTATGTGTAATATAACCATATAAATATGCATTATCTTTATCATATATATATACCATTTGATTATAATATAAAATAATATCCCCTATATTATAATCAAATTTTAAATCTATATTATTAATATCCATTTTTAATGAATATTTATTGTTTGCAACAAATAACTGTTTATACAAATCATTTAAATCTTCATTATCTAATTTATCCATTTTTTTAATAATTCTTTTTTTAGATAATATGTGAATATTAGCAATATAAGCATAAGTATCTCTATTTAGTCCATATTTATACTTATTTATTTTATATTGCATAATTGGATTATTATTTTGACTACTACAAGATAAACACTTATACTTACGTGAAGTACTACCAATAATTATATATGGTCCTTCTCTATGTCCTTTTGGAATATTTTCCATTTCTATATTATTATCATATCTTTTTGCCCAAATAAAATCTCCAATTTCATAATTTACTTTTTTTCTTTCTTTAAATTTTTTTATAATTTTAAATATATATTTTAAAAGTTTCATATTTCATCACTTGAGATATTATACCATATAAACATATATTTTCAAGTCATAAATTGAATATTATAAAAGAATAAATATCTTGTGAAATAAAAAAGTAAATTCCAGTTTCAATATTACCGAGCTGAATTTAGTCTTACATCAAAT